>JAIENF010000579.1 GCA_019751575.1 Burkholderiales bacterium | reverse complement strand
TCCTTGCCGCCATGCTTGCCCAGGTGGGTCAGTTTTACTTCGGCGATGTGGGTCAGTATTACTTCGGCGCTAACACCCGTGCAATAGTGACATCGAACGTGCGGCGACAGCGCACACGATGGACGGCGCCTTCTCCTTCGGACCCCAGGTCACCCTCGGACTGGGGACTGGCAGCACGACGTGGAACTACGCGGCAGATCCGGATGAGGCGACCTGCACCTTCAACGGAATCCACCTGTCGTCGATCTTCGGCATCGGTGTGAGGACCGACCTTTCCGAGTTCATGATCGCCATGATCTTCAGCCTTGGGCCACAATGCGCGCACGTCTCGATCCCGAGAGGCCCGATCCGGGCGCCTTGTCTACCATGTCCCCCGCTCTCACCTTTTCTGGAGTCTGCCTTGCCCCGCCCTGTTCCGACCCGTGTCCTGTCCGCCATCGCGCCCGCGAACCTGTTCCCGGCGCGGCGCGCATCCGCGCTCCTGGCGCTCGCTGCAGCCGCCGCATTCGGCGCGGGGGGCAGCGCAGGTCCGGCCTGGGCGCAAGCCTGGCCGGTCAAGCCGCTGCGACTGGTGACGCCGTTTCCACCCGGTGGCGCACTCGACACGACGGCGCGGGTGCTCGCGCCGCGGCTGGGTGAACACCTCGGCCAGCCGGTGGTGATCGAGCCGCGTACCGGCGCCGGCGGCAGCATCGGCGCCGAGTTCGTGGCGAAGGCGGCGCCCGATGGCTACACGCTCCTGATGGGTACGGCCACCAGCCACGCGATCGCCGCAGCACTGAACCCGAAACTCGGTTTCGACCTGCAGAAGGATCTCGCGTCGGTGTCGCTGGTGGTGAACTCACCGCTCGTGCTGGTGATGCATCCGTCCCTGCCGGTAAAGAGCGTCAAGGACCTGCTGGCACTGGTGCGCAAGCGCCCCAACGAGCTGTCGTTCGCCTCGCATGGCAACGCGACGGTGTCGCATCTGGCGCAGGAGCTGTTCCGGGCGCAGGCGAAGGTCGGCTTCGTGCATGTGCCGTTCAAGGGCAGCGCGCCGGCCAATGCCGACCTGCTCGGCGGCCATGTCTCGCTGCTGTTCGACAGCGTCGCGCCCTCGCTGGGCAACATCAAGGCCGGCAAGGTGCGTGCACTGGCAATCGCCACCGATCGGCGCGTGGCCGCGTTGCCGGAGGTGCCGACGATCGCCGAGTCCGGGTTGCCCGGCTTCAGCGCGAACAACTGGTTCGCGGTGTTCGCGCCCGGCGCGACATCGCGCGAGGTCGTCAACCGGCTGAACGCGGAGATCGTGAAGATCGTCGCCAACCCCGAGGTACGCACGCGCTTCATCGAACTCGGGCTGGAGCCGCAGTCGAGCACGCCCGAGCAATTGCGCGATCTGGTCGCCGCCGACCTGAAGAACTGGTCACGGCTGATCCGCGACGCCGGCATCAAGGGCGACTGAGGTTCAAGCCAACGGTGGTTTTGCACAGAACTCTTCCCGATCGGGGCATTTCTGGCGCGCATATCGTCTCGACGCGCCCGTTTTCCCGTTCGGGAAATTATTCTGGACATCCTTCAGAAATTCATGGTATTTTACCGCTCGGTAAACATCATGATCAGACGCAACCTCACCTCCGCCGAGATCGGCGACATCGTTCGAACCACCCGCAAGGCCGCTGGCCTGCGCCAGGACGAACTTGCGGGTGCAGCAGCCGTCGGCCTGCGCTTCATCGTCGATCTCGAAGCAGGCAAACCGACCGCGCAGATCGGCAAGGCGCTTCAGGTCCTGGCCGCGCTCGGGTGCTCGCTCGATATCACCCCCCCTCCGGGACCTGAATCACCTCGGAAGGCATGATGCGCCGCCTGGACACCTGGTGGGACGGGCGCCTGGTGGGCCAACTGACACAGGACCCACACGGCGAACTCGGCTTTGCCTATGCCCCGGAGTGGCTCCACGATGCGGAAGCGCTGCCCTTGTCGGCCTCGTTGCCGAAGCGAGCGGAGCCGTTCAGTCGTCGCGAGTGCCGCCCGTTCTTCGGCGGACTACTGCCGGAAGAAGGTCAACGCGACGCCGCTGCACAGGCCCTCGGTGTTTCGCGCGGCAATGATTTCGCCCTTCTCGATCGCCTTGGCGGCGATGTTGCGGGCGCGCTCCAGCTTCTGCCGCCCGGCGAAACACCGACCGCGCCTGCCCTCGCCAATCGGCCAACGCCGCTTGACGATACAGGCTTGATCCGGGTGCTCGACGCGCTGCCGGTCCGCCCATTGCTCGCAGGCGAAGACGGATTGCGCCTTTCGCTCGCTGGCGCGCAATCGAAGGTGCCGGTGGTTCTGGTGGACGGGGCGGTGGCGCTGCCTGCGCCGGGTCAGCCGACCACGCATATTCTCAAACCGCCGATCTCGCGCTTCAAGGCCACCACCGAGAACGAGGCCTTCGTGATGCGCCTTGCCGCCGCAATCGGCCTCGATGTCGCGCCGGTCGAACCGCGTGTCGTCAGGGATCGAACGTTCCTGCTGGTCCGACGCTATGACCGCGTGGTTGGCGATGATGGAAGCGTGCGTCGTATCCATCAAGAGGATTTCTGCCAGGCGCTCGGCGTGCCACCGGAGACAAAGTACGCCAGTGAAGGCGGTCCGACCTTCAAGGATTGCTTCGCACTTCTCCGCCACCTCGCTGCCAGGCCCGCGGTCGATGTGCTGAAGCTTCTCGATGCCGTGATATTCAATGCGATCGTCGGCAACGCCGATGCGCACGGAAAGAACTTCTCGATCCTCCATGGCGACGAAGGCCCACGCCTCGCTCCTCTTTATGATTTGCTGGCAACCGTCGCCTGGCCAGATCTCTCGCCAAGGTTCGCCATGAAGATCGGAAAACGCGCGACCCTTGCGGAACTTGACGCAAAGGGCTGGACCGCATTCGCCGCCGATGCGGGACTCGGCCTGCCGCTGATCCGAAGGCGGGTCGCGGAGATCAGCGAAGCGGCAATCGCGCGAGCGCCAGAGGTTGCTCAAGCGCTGGCGGGGCGCGGCCTTCATGACGACGGACTGTCGAATCTTGCCAGGATCATCGCCGAACGCGCAGAACGATGCGCGATCACCTTCCGGAAAGCACCGGAGTAGCGGTTTCAATCGAGTGGTTCCATGAAGATAGAACGCATCGAAGCCCGGGTCGAGCACATCAAGCCATCGCGTGCCAGCGACGCCTATGCCGGCCAGGAGAGCCTGACCTTCCTGCGCTGCCGGGTGTCCACGGTAGATGGGCTCTCCGGCGAGGGGGTCACCGGCCGTTTCCTGGCGGCGGAGGTGGCGCATCTGCTCAACGGCGGTATCCGATCCGCGCTCGTGGGTGCGGACCCGCTCGATCATGAAGCGGTGGCCATCATGCTGGCCCGGCAGTTCAACCCGCGCGCATCGACCGGTGTGTTCGTCTCCGCGATGTCGGCCCTCGACCTGGCGCTCTGGGACATCAAGGGCAAGGCGCTCGGCATGCCGGTCGCGCGCCTCATCGGTGGGGCACGCACGGCAGTGCCCGTCTATGCGACGGCCGGGCTGCCCGCGTTCTCGGAAGCCGAGCTGATCGCTGCCTGCCAGGACGCGCTCGCCGCCGGATTCACCGGTGCCAAGATCATCGTCGGCGCCGGTGGCCGCAGCATCGAGGACGATGCCCGGCGCGTGCGTGCGGTTCGCGCGGCGATCGGATCGGCCCCGCTGATGCTGGATGCCAACTGTGCGTTCACGGTCGCCGAAGCCAGGCGGCTTGCCGCGCTGCTCGACGACTGCGACATCGCCTTCTTCGAGGAGCCGCTGCGGGGCAACGACGTGCCATCGCTGCTCGAACTCCGGCGCTCGATCTCGATGCCCCTGGCCTCGGGCCAGATGATCCAGTCGGTGACCTGGTTCCGCGACGTGCTCGCGGCAGGAGCGCTAGACATCGTGCAACCGAATGCGGCGTTCTGCGGCGGCATCTCGGCCATGCTGCGCATCGTCGCGCTGGCCGAGGCGCA
>JAIENF010000685.1 GCA_019751575.1 Burkholderiales bacterium | reverse complement strand
GTACACCAAGGTGGTCGCGCGCCGGATGATCCAGATGACGCAGGCGATCAATACCCGCTGGACGTCGCACGTCGCCCAGACCGGCGTCACCTGCTACACCTGCCATCGAGGCAACCACAACCCGCCGGAAGTCTGGTTTCGCTCGCCGCAGCATCCGCAGGCCACGCGCGCGCTCGGCAACGATGCGGGGCAGAACAAGGCTTCGGCGAACGTCGGCCTCTCCTCGCTGCCCTACGACGCGCTGCGTGACTACCTGTCGAGCAATCCGAAGGAAATCCGCAACAACGGCGCGACGGCGCTGCCGACCGGCAACCGCGCGTCGATCAAGCAGGCCGAGTTCACCTACTCGCTGATGATGCACATGTCGGACGGGCTGGGCGTGAACTGCACGTACTGCCACAACACGCAGAATTTCGCGCAGTGGGAAGGCGGCCCGCCCCAGCGCGCGACCGCGTGGCACGGCATCCGGATGGCGCGCGAAATCAACGTGACGTACATCGAACCCCTGACGCCGGTGTTCCCGCTTGCCCGTCTGGGGCCTGTCGGCGATGTCGCCAAGGTGAACTGCGCGACCTGCCACCAGGGGGCCTACAAGCCGATGTATGGCGTGAGCATGCTGCGTGATTATCCCGAGCTCGGGCGCATCACCGGTGCGACGGCACCTGCCGGAAAGCCCGCTCCCAAGCGCGCCCAGGCCGAAGCCGGCAGGGTCGCCGGAAGGTGAACCCCGGATCGCTGCACCGGTCGCTGCCGTCGGCGGTGGCCGGTCCAGCGGTGCACGGGACCGGCGAGGCCGCCGGGGAGCCGGTGGCCCCGACCGGCGAACGCAGGGCCCTCACCGATCACGAGGTGGTGGTCCTGCTCGCCGACATACGGCCCTCGTCGCGGTTCTGGGGATACGGCCGGTTCGTGTTCGGGCGCAGTGCAGTGCGCCGCCAGCCCGGCGTGCGCTTCGCCAAGGTGCTGGGCAGCGGATTTGAAGGCGGCTTCGGGCTGAAGCCGAGCGGCTCGCGCCAGGGACTGCTCTGCCTGTTCGACCGTGCTGGGGCGGCGCAGGATTTCCTCGCCGCGTCCGCGCTGGTCCAGGCCTATCGCGACCATGCAGCCGAGTACCTCGAGGTCCGGCTGCGCCCGTTCTCCTGCCGGGGCAGCTGGGATGGCGTGCGCTTCGAGCCGGCTGCGCTGCCTCCGCAGGACGGGCCGATCGCAGGCCTGACACGGGCATCGATCCGCCCGAGCCTCGCACGGCAGTTCTGGAGCAAGGCGCCCCCGGCGGAACGTTCGCTTGCCGCCGCGCAGGGTTGCCTGCTCGCCGCGGGGCTGGGCGAAGCGCCGCTGCTCCGCCAGGCGACCTTCACGGTGTGGGACAGCATCGCGTCGATGGACGCGTATGCGCGTACCGGCGCGCACATGGAGGCGATCCGCGCCTCGCGCGAAGGCAGCTACTTCTCCGAATCGATGTTCGTGCGGTTCGTGCCGGAAGGCCTGCGCGGGACATGGAAAGGGCGCACGCATGCCTGACGGCCACCCGCCGCCGGGGTTCGCTGCCCGCTCCGTCCCGCTGCCGCGTGCCCCGCGCGACCACCGTACGGTGGTCGTCGGAGCCGGCGTCGGCGGCCTGGTCACCGCACTGCAGCTGGCCTGCGCCGGCGTGCAGGTGACCGTGCTCGAGCGCGCAGCCACGCCCGGTGGAAAGATGCGCCGGGTCGAGGCCGGGACGGCATCGGTCGACTCAGGCCCGACCGTGTTCACGATGCGCTGGGTGTTCGAGCAGATCTTCGCCGGTGCCGGTGCCTCCCTGGATGACCGCCTCCGGCTCACGCCGCTGTCGGTGCTCGCGCGCCACGCGTGGCGCGATGGCAGCCGGCTCGACCTGTTCGCCGACCATGAGCGGTCCGTCGATGCGATCGGCGATTTCGCGGGTGCCGCCGAGGCGAAGCGGTTCCGTGCCTTCTGTGCCCAGGCCCGCGACGTCTATGACGCCCTGGAAGGACCGTACATCCGCTCGTCGCGGCCAGGCCTGGTCGGCATGGGCACGTCGCTCGGGATGCGCGGCATGAAGGAGCTGGTGAAGCTCGGCCCGTTCACCTCCCTTGCTTCCAACCTGGTGCGGCAGTTCGGCGACCCGAGGCTGCGCCAGCTGTTCGGCCGCTACGCGACCTACTGCGGCAGCTCGCCCTGGACGGCCCCGGCCACGCTGCTGCTGGTCGCGCAGGTCGAGATGGACGGCGTCTGGTCGGTCGATGGCGGCATGCATGCACTGGCCTGCGCGCTCGCCGCGCTCGCGCAGGAGCGTGGTGCCACCCTCCGCTATGGCACGGCGGTCGACGAGATCCTGGTGCGCGATGGCAGGGCCTGCGGCGTGGTGCTGGCAGGTGGCGAACGGCTCGAGTCGGACAGTGTCGTGTTCAACGGCGACGTGCACGCGCTGGCCAGCGGCTGCCTCGGCGATGCCGTGGCTCCGGCCGTCGACCGGGTGCCATACGCAGCGCGTTCGCTGTCGGCGGTCACCTGGTCGATGCATGCGCGTACCCGGGGGTTTCCCCTCGAGAGCCACAACGTGTTCTTCGATGACGACTACGCATCGGAGTTCCGCGACATCTTCGGTGCCGGCCGGCTGCCCTCGAAGCCGACGGTCTATGTCTGTGCCCAGGACCGGGTCGGGAACGGCATCGACCCGGCGCTCCCCGATGCCGGTTCATCCCTCGCCGCCGGTGGCCGTGAGCGCCTGCTGTGCCTGGTGAATGCACCGGCCAGCGGCGACAGCCGACCCCTCGAACCTTCGGAGATCGATGCATGCGAACGACGGATGCAGGCGCTGCTTTCGCACTGTGGCCTGGAGATGGAGATCGACCCGGCCACGACGGTACGCACCAGTCCCAACGATTTCGAACAGCTGTTCCCGGCGACCGGGGGCTCGCTCTATGGAAGGGCGACGCAGGGCTGGATGGCCCTGTTCAAGCGGTCGTCCTCGAGCAGCCGGTTGCCGGGGCTCTACCTGGCGGGGGGCAGCGTGCATCCGGGGCCGGGGGTGCCGATGGCAGCGATGTCCGGGCAGCTGGCGGCCGCGACGCTGCTGGGGCACCTCGCTTCGACCAGGCGGTCGGGCCGGGTGGTTATCTCTGGTGGTATGTCGACGCGCTCAGTGACGACGGCCGCCACGGCCTGACCATCATCGCGTTCGTCGGCAGCGTGTTCTCGCCCTATTACCGGCGCGCGCTGTCGAAGGGACCGGCCGATC
The DNA here is from genome assembly GCA_019751575.1 of Burkholderiales bacterium. Lineage (GTDB taxonomy): Bacteria > Pseudomonadota > Gammaproteobacteria > Burkholderiales > CAIKXV01 > CAIKXV01. The sequence goes on along the minus strand of JAIENF010000685.1, from coordinate 735 downwards.
CCGAGAACTACTGCTCGATCAACGTCGCGCTCTACGGAGATGCCGGCAAGCGCTGGACGATGACCGAACGGCGGCGCGCATCGATGCAGCGAAGCGCGCATTCGTTCAGCGTCGGACCGAGCCGGCTGGACTGGGACGGCAACTGCCTGACCATCGACATCGACGAGGTCTGCGTGCCGCTGCCCCACCGCGTGCGCGGACAGGTCAAGGTGCATCCGCATGCGCTGTCGCCGTTCTTCACGGCGCTGGACGACGGCGGCCGCCACCGCTGGGGGCCTATCGCACCGGCCGCGACGGTCGAGGCCCGCTTCGAACGGCCCGGGATGAACTGGTCCGGGCATGGCTACTTCGACAGCAACGAGGGCGACGAGCCGATCGACCGCCCGTTCCGCGAGTGGGACTGGTCGCGCGCCAGCCTGCGGGATGGCAGCACCGCGGTGATCTACGACGTGCGGCAGAAGACCGGCGAGGACCGCGTGCTTGCCCTGCGCTTCGACCGCGATGCGAAGATCGAAGCGTTCGAGCCGCCGGCGCGCCAGCCGTTGCCGCGCACGGCATGGCGCATCGGCCGCACGATGCGCACCGACGCGCAAACGCCCGCGACGGTGACGCAGACGCTGGAGGACACGCCGTTCTACGTGCGTTCCGTGCTGTCCTCTGGGCTGCTCGGCGAGACGGTGGTGTCGATGCACGAGACGCTCAACGTGCCGCGCCTCACCTCGACGGCGGTGCAAC
>JAIENF010000175.1 GCA_019751575.1 Burkholderiales bacterium | reverse complement strand
AAGGCGGTCTACGGCGCGCTGCCGCTGGCCGGGGCACCCGGTGCGGACGCCAGCGGCATCCGCTATGTCGCGACCCGCTCCCCGATCAGCGATCCACAGGCGCGCTACGACCATGCACAGGCGCGCGACTGGACCGAGATGATCGAGAACAGCCACAACTACTTCAAGCCCTGGGCGACGATCCGGGAGGCGAACCCGCAGGCGATCCTCGACCGCCGCGAACCGGTCGAGCTGCCGCCGATGCTGGTGATGCAGGGCGGCGCCGACGACAACGTGCTGCCGGGGCTGCAGGAACGTTTTGCCGACGCGTACCGTGCAGCCGGCGGCATCTGCGACCTCGAGATCTTCGAAGGCTGCGACCATGCCTGGGTGGATGACCCCGGGCCGCAGACCGACCGCGCGATCGAAGTGGTCAAGGCCTTCATTGCACGGTCGCTGGCCAGCGGCGGCGCCGCGGTTGCGTGACAATCGATCGATTGACGAGGAGACGATGATGGCTGCCCGCTACGACCCGGATGCATCCTTCGACATACGTACCTGGGACGTGGAGTTCCGCAGGACGCCGTCGCGCCAGCTGATGGCGCGCATCTACCAGCCGCAGGGCATCGGGCCGTTCCCGGTCGTGCTCGACCTGCACGGCGGCGCCTGGAACAACAAGGACCGGCTTGCCAACGTGCCGATGGACGAGGCGCTGGCCGCGAGCGGCCTGCTGGTGGTGGCGATCGACATGACCCTCGCCGGGGAATCGCCCTATCCGGCCTCGGTGCAGGACGCGCACTACGGCGTGCGCTGGCTGAAGGCGAACTGCGAACAGTGGAAGGGCGACCCGTCCACGGTGGGCGTGCTTGGCAGCTCCAGCGGCGGGCATCTTGCCCAGCTGATCGCGATGCGGCCGGACGACCCGCGCTACCGCGCGCTGCCGCTGGACGGGCATCCCGGCATCGACGCCAGCCTGCGCTATGTCGCGACGCGCTCGCCGATCAGCGATCCGCACGCACGGCACCTCAACGCCGAGCGGCGCGGGGTGGCCGACATGGTGCGCCGGTCGTCGACCTACTGGAACCCGCCGGAATCCATCCACGAGGGCAACCCGCAGGAGATCCTCGACCGTGGCGAGAAGGTGACCCTGGTGCCGATGCTGGTGCTGCAGGGTGGCGACGACGACAACGTGCTGCCCGAGATCCAGGTGAAGTTCGCCGAGTCCTATCGCAAGGCGGGGGGAGACTGCACCTGCGAGGTCTTCGAAGGCTGCGGCCATATCTGGGTCGCGGACCCCGGGCCGCAGACCGAACGCGCGCACGCGATGGTGAAGGCGTTCATCGCGCGCGTGCTCGCCACGGGCTGAACGCCCGGGAGCAGGCGGCTCAATCCGCCTGCCTTGCCTCCGGATAGACGACCGCATCGCCGCGCTCGAACATCCACTGCATCTCTTCCGTGGACAGGTACTCGCCTTTCGTGCCGCGCGCGGCGCACAGCGTCTCGACGATGATGTTGCGCTTCACCTCCGACACCAGCACGTTGGTGCGGTGGTATGCCTCCGACACCGAACGCCCGAGGACGGTGAAGCCGTGCCGGCGCATCACGATGCAGTTGGTATCCTGGATGAAGGTCTTGATCGGCGCCACGTCTTCCTCGACGTTCAGGTGTGCCGGCAGGTAGGCCGCCGGCTTCTGCATCAGGTACGAGAAGGTGAGCGAAGTGGATCGGATCTCCTCGAACCCCGCGGCGAGGAAGGCGATCGTCTCGTCGTGGTGCAGGTGGATCACGCAGTTGACGTCCGGGCGCAGCCGCAGGATCTCGCGGTTCATCTGGTGGCCGACGGTGGTCGCCCGGGTGCCGTGGACGATCTCGCCGTGCACGATGTCGGTGATCACCAGGTCGTCGATCGTCGCCTCTTCCAGCGACAGGCCCTGCGGCTTCACGTAGCACAGCCCGTGCGCATGCTTCGGATGCGGCACCCGGATCACCATGTTGCCGAGCGAACTCTGCACGTAGCCGCGCTGGTTCAGCATGCCGGCATAGCGGATGTACGACTCGCCGACCGCACGGTCGAACGCCACGTCGGGATCGGGAGCGATGAGGTTCAGGCGCGGGTCCGGCGTCGGGGTGTCCATCGAGTCGGTCCTTGTCAGGTCGGGGCGCGGAGATCGGGTGGACGGGTAGGTTCGGTCAATCGCCGCGCCGGCGCAAGCGCCCGCCGCCGCCGCCCCCTGCCAGCCGACTCCCCGCATACAATCCGGGGCGATGCACGCCACGACGCCCACAGTCCGCAGCGCCCCGCCACGACCGGCGCGCACAACCCGTCTCGCGGCTGCCCTGGCGCTGGCGCTGGCCACCGCGCTGCCTGGCTGCGCCCGGCTGCACGCGCCTGCGCTGCCTTCGCTTCCAGGGCTGCCTTCATCCCCGGTGCAGCCAAAGGCCGGCGTAACGGTTCCGAAAGCCGCCGCGTCGCTACCCGGCGCGTCCGCGCCACTGCTCGCACAGGGCTGGCGCTGCGAGGATGGACGCACCCTCGGTACCCGCGTGCCCCCCGGGCTGAAAGCGGTGGAACTGCGCGTCGGCGACACGCAGCGCCTGCTGCCCCAGGTCGCCAGCGCATCCGGCGTGCGCTTCGAGGATGCCGACTGGCTGTTCTGGAACCGGGGCGCGCAGGCGATGCTCCAGCGCAAGCCGTCGCCACCGGTGTACTGCAACGAGGTACGTTCCCTGTCCCTCGTGGAAGACGCGCGCGCGCGCGGCATCACCTTCCGCGGCCAGGGCAACGGACCCGGCTGGCTGCTCGAGATCGGACCGGCGAACCGCGTGGTGCTGGCGGGGATGCCGGGCGGGCCGGACATCCTCCAGCGGCAGGAGTGGCCCGACCTCGCCCCGGCACCCGGCCCGGTGCACGGCAGCACGCGCCGTGCCGGCGAGGCGGCCGGACGCAGCTACGTCATCGTCGTGATGCCCGACCCGTGTGTCGACGACCTGAGCGGGGAACGGTTCCCGGCCACCGCGCGCATCGAGGTGGACGGGCGCCGGTTGCGCGGCTGCGGCACGCCGATCGCGCCCTGAGCCCGCAGGCCGGGGACGCGCAGCCGGACCCGGCCTACCAGCCGGAGAAGCGCGGCCAGGTGTCGACGATGGACACGCCCTCCACCACCCGGTAGGCGTCGTACTGCGCGGCCGTCGCGCAGGCATGGTTGGGCAGCACGCGCAGCAGCGTGCCGATCGGGAATCGGTCCGCAAGGTCGGGCGGCACCGACCCGTCGCGCATCGACACGATGCCGTGCTCCTGGTTCGCCGCACCCATCCACAACCCGGGAACCGGCTGGCCATCGACATTGCAGATCGCACCGTAACCCTGGTCGGTCTTCTGCTTCGCGGTGCCGCGGTCGCGGCTCATCGCCATCCAGCCGGCGTCGACGATGATCCATCCCTTGTCCGGCTGGTGGCCGATGACGCTGGTCAGCACCGACAGCGCGATGTCGTCCTGCGCGCAGACGCCGATGCCGGCCATCACCAGGTCGAAGAACACGTAGACCCCCGCACGCACCTCGGTGACCCCGCCCAGCTCAGTCGCCGACAATGCGGTGGGTGTCGAGCCCACGCTCACCCGGTCGCACGGCAATCCCGCCGCGCGCAGGTCGCGCGCACAGGCGAGCACCGCGTCGCGTTCCTGTGCCGCCATCGCCTGCAGGCCCGCGGGCGTGTCGAGGTCGTAGGAGCTTCCGGCGTGGGTCATCACCCCGGCCAGGCATCCGGCCGCATGCAGGACGCGTCCGATCTCGAGCAGCAACCGGTCGCCCGGCTGCACGCCGGAGCGATGGCCATCGCTGTCGACCTCGACGAGGGTCGGCAGCCGGCAACTCGCGGAGGTGCATGCAGCCGCGATCGCCGTCGCCGACGCGACCGAGTCGACGACCACCGCGAGCTCGCAGCCGCGCGCGCGCAGGTCCAGCGCATGCGCGATCTTGTTCGGTGCCAGCGCGACCG
>JAIENF010000333.1 GCA_019751575.1 Burkholderiales bacterium | reverse complement strand
AGGCGCTGGGCAGCCGGCATGTGATGGTCGTTCATGGTTCGGACGGGCTGGACGAGATCACCATCACCGGCGATACGGACGTCGCCGAGCTGCGCGACGGCAGGGTCACCGAGTACCGGGTGAACCCGGCGCAGTTCGGGCTGGCGGTGTCGCCGATCGACGGTATCCGCGTCGATTCGGTCGAGCGCGCGAAGGCGATGCTGCTCGGCGTGCTCGACAACCGGGCCGGTGCCGCGCGCGACATCGTCGCGCTGAATGCGGGTGCTGCGATCTACGTGTCCGGCCTGGCGCCCTCGCTCGATGCTGGCGTGCGCCGCGCGATCGAGCTGATCGCCTCCGGCGCGGCGAAGTCGAAGCTCGCGCAGCTGGTCGCCTTCACGCAGCAGGCGGCCGCATGAGCGAGTCCTCGATTCCCGACATCCTCGTGCGCATCCTGCAGACCAAGGCGGGCGAGGTCGAGCAGGCCCGCACGGCAAGGCCGCTGGCCGAGGTGAAGTCGCAGGCCGCCGCTGCTGCCCCCGCGCGCGACTTCGCCGGCGCGATCCGCTCCCGGATCGCCGCCCGGCAGACCGCGGTGATCGCCGAGATCAAGAAGGCGAGCCCCAGTCGGGGCGTCATCCGCGAGGATTTCCGACCCGCCGAGATCGCACGCAGCTACGAGCGCGGTGGCGCGGCCTGCCTGTCGGTGCTCACCGACGCGCAGTACTTCCAGGGCTCGCTCGCGTTCATGGCCGAGGCGCGCGCGGCCTGTTCGCTGCCGGTGCTGCGCAAGGAGTTCATGGTCGACGAGTACCAGGTCTACGAGGCGCGTGCCGCCGGGGCCGATGCCATCCTGCTGATCGTCGCCGCGCTCGACGATGCGCGCCTGCAGGCGTTCGAGGCGCTTGCCGATTCGCTGGGCATGGCCGTCCTGGTCGAGTCGCACGATGCCGCCGAACTGGAGCGCGCGCTGCGGCTGAAGACACCGCTGATCGGCATCAACAACCGCGACCTGCGCACCTTCGACACCTCGCTCGACACCACCTTCGACCTGCTGCGACAGATCGGCGACGAGCGGCTGGTAATCACCGAGAGCGGTATATTGGAACGGTCGCATGTCGATGCGATGCGTGCCCGCGGCGTGTACGGGTTCCTGGTCGGCGAAGCGTTCATGCGCGCGCCCGATCCCGGCACCCAGTTGCGGGCCCTTTTCGATCAGGAACCCTGAAATGCTCTCGCTGGCCGACCGCTGGATCGTCGAATTCGACCGCGCCCTGCGCACGTTGTCCGGGGTGGCCCATCCGTCCCGGCCATCTCCCGCATCCGGTGTCGACCTGCCCGAACTGGTGCCCGAGGAGCGCGCGAAATCGGGCTCGCTGATGCGGGTGGATCATTCGGGTGAAGTCTGCGCCCAGGCCCTCTATTCCGGCCAGGCCCTGACCGCGCGCGACCCGGCCAAGCGCGACGCGCTGCTCAAGGCGGCACGCGAGGAGGGCGACCACCTGGCATGGACCCGCGACCGCCTGCGCGAACTCGGCGCGCACCAGAGCCTGCTGAATCCGCTCTGGTATGCCGGGTCGTTCACGCTGGGCGCGGTGGCCGGGCTGGCCGGCGATCGCTGGAGCCTCGGCTTCGTGGTCGAGACCGAACGCCAGGTCGAGGCGCACCTCGACCGGCACCTCGGCGAACTGCCGGCGAACGACACCCGGAGCCGGGTGATCCTCGAGCAGATGCGCCTGGACGAGATGCGCCATGCGCAGGAAGCGATCTCGCGCGGCGCGACGAAGCTGCCGCTGCCGATCGCCACCGCGATGCGATTCACCGCGAAAGTGATGACCGGAAGCGCTTACTGGGTGTGATGCCCGGCGCGTCTACGCTTCGATCAGTTCGAAATCGTGGCTGATGGTCGCCGTCTTCGCCAGCATGATCGACGCGGAACAGTACTTCTCGGCCGACAGGTGGATGGCACGCTCGACCGCCTCGCGCTTCAGTCCCCGGCCGGTGACCTTGAAGTGGAAGTGGATGCGGGTGAACACCTTGGGGTCTTCGGTCGCGCGGTCCGCATCGATCTCGACGGCGCAGTCGGTGATGGCATGGCGCCCCTTGCGCAGGATGTGCACCACGTCGTAGGCGGTGCAGCCGCCGGTGCCCAGCAGCACGGTCTCCATCGGCCGCGGCCCCAGGTTGCGGCCACCGCCGTCGGGCGGCCCGTCCATCACGATCGCGTGGCCCGATTCGCTTTCGCCGAGGAAGGTGACGCCCTCGACCAGTTTTATCCTGAGTTTCATCGCGGTTCCGGAATTGATCGGGCAGCGCCTGCCAGGCACTCAGCCCCGGGCAGCGGAGTGTAGTCGATACCAGGCCTGTCCCAGCCATTCGCGCATTGCCAGGTGGGTGTTGCGCAGGGCCTGCCCCGAGGGGACCCAGGCGAGCGGCGATGGCGTGAGGGAGGTGTACCCGGTCGGTGCCGCGACCACCTCGAGCCCCGCCTGTTCGAACGCCCGCTGCGCGCGCGGCATGTGCCACGCGTGGGTTACCAGGTAGACGCGGCGGACGGCGTCTGCCGCCAGCATCGCCTGCGCGCGCACCGCATTCTCTCGCGTGTTCAGCGATTCGCCCTCCACCCATCGCGGCGCGGCATGGAAATCGGCGGTGAGGGCGTCGCGCATGGTGTCGGCTTCGGAAAGCCGGGTGTCCATGGGTCGGCCGCCGCTGACCAGGATCGGCAACCCGGTCCGGCGGTGCAGCCAGGCGGCATGGCGCAGCCGTTGCAGCGTGGCCGCGTTGACCGTGTCGCTGCCGTACTCCGGCGCCTCGCGGGAAAGTCCGCCACCGATCACGACGATCGCTGTCGGGGCCGGACTGGCGGCTCCAGCCGCTCCAGGTGCTCCGGCGGCACTCGCCGCAGACGCAGTCGGGATGGCCGGCGGCGGCGTCTCCAGTGACGCGAGCAGGCGTTCGGCGACATACGGCGTGGACGCAGCGGTGAGCCCTGCCAGTGCCGCGAGCGCGAGCAGGACGCCGGCCGTGCGCCGCCGCCGGGCCAGCAGCAACCCGGCAAGCGCGGCCAGCACGAAGCACAGGGGCGGCAGCAGCAGGGCGGCGATGGCGGCTGTCAGGAATACGCTCATCGATGGCCGGCCGGCCGGGGGTGGAGACTTCGCCTGCCCCGGGCAAAGCCCGCCGGCGGGGTGTGATTTGACAGCACCTGCCTGGAACTCATATCATTCGCGGCTTTCCTCTGCGCACCGGGGCCTCTGACTCCATTGAACCACGGGCGCCGTCCGCCGCAAAGCTTGCCGGCGGGCTCGATCGAGGGCCGTCCGCGGCAGCCGTCCGCAGCAGCACAGTCGAACCGAATCAGGATACCCGCATGAAGACCTTTTCCGCCCGTGCCGAGACCACGACGCACGACTGGTACGTAGTCGACGCCGCCGACAAGACGCTCGGCCGCCTCGCCTCCCAGCTCGCACTGCGCCTGCGCGGCAAGCACAAGGCGATCTTCACCCCGCACGTGGACACCGGTGACTACTTCGTGGTCGTCAATGTCGACAAGCTGCGCGTGACCGGCAGCAAGACCACCGACAAGAAGTACTATCGCCACAGCGGCTACCCCGGCGGCATCTACGAAACCACGTTCGAGAAGCTGCAGGCGAAGCATCCGGCGCGCGTGCTCGAGAAGGCGGTGAAGGGCATGCTGCCCAAGGGACCGCTCGGCCGCGCGATGATCAAGAAGCTTAAGGCCTACAAGGGCGACGCGCATCCGCATGTCGCGCAGCAGCCGAAACCGATCGATCTCAAGTAAGGGTCACCACCGTGGCAAACAAACAGTTCTATGGCACCGGCCGACGCAAGAGCGCGGTCGCCCGCGTGTTCATCAGCAGCGGCACCGGCAAGTTCATCGTCAACGACAAGCCGGTCGACGAGTTCTTCTCCCGCGAGACCGGCCGCATGATCGTGCGCCAGCCGCTGGTGCTGACCAACCACATCGGC
>JAIENF010000406.1 GCA_019751575.1 Burkholderiales bacterium | reverse complement strand
GAACCCGGGCACGCCGCCTTCAGCGACGGTCGGGATGTCCGGGAACAGCGGCGTGCGCTCCGGCAGCGTGAAGGCGATCGGGCGCAGCCGGCCGGATTTCCAGTGCGGCAGCACCGACACCATCGTCGCGAACGACAGCGTGATGTTGCCGCCCACCAGGTCGGCCATCGCCGGGCCGCCGCCCTTGTACGGGACATGGACCAGTTCGGTGCCGACGATCCGGTTGAACAGTTCGCCCGCGAGGTGGTCGGCCGCACCCATGCCCGAAGAACCGTAGGTCAGCTTGCCGGGATTCTTCTTCGCCAGCGCGATGATGTCCTGCACGGACTTCACCGGCAGCGAGGGGTGCACGACCAGCACGTTCAGCACGACCGAGGTCTGCGACACCGGCGCCAGGTCGCGGATCGGGTCGACTGGCAGCTTGCCGTACAGCGCAGGATTCACGGCGATGTTGCCGATCGTGCCCAGCACCATCGTGTAGCCGTCGGGATCGGACTTGGCTGCGAGTTCGACGCCGATATTGCCGCCAGCACCGCCGCGGTTTTCGACCACCACCTGCTGGCCGAGCGTCTTGGACAGTTCCGGCGAGATCAGGCGGCCGACGAAATCGGTGCCGCCCCCTGGGACGAACGGCATGATGAAGCGGATCGGCTTCGCGGGCCATTGCTGGGCGGACGCCGTGGCGGGAAGGACCATCGGCAGGGACAGCACGGCAGCGGCGATCGCGGTGCGGCGCGAGGAACGGGGAGCGACACGGTGGAACGTCATGTACGACCTTTCTGGACTGGGAAGATGCATCTGCCGGCAATGTACCAAAAGGGTGCACGGCGTGGCCTGCCGACGGCCGAATTTCATTCAGGCAGGAGCGCAGCACGTCCTGTGCCAGTTGCCGATGCCAGCGGCGCCCGGAGCCGCCGACGCGTGCCGATCAGTCCACCTGCGCACCCGAAGCCCGGACCAATGTCCCCCACTTGACAACTTCCGCCGCGATGAACTTCGCGAACTGCTCCGGAGAGGTGGGGCTGGGCTCGCCGCCTTCGGCCGCGATGCGCTCGCGCACGTCGGGCAGTTGCAGGATCTTCACGATCTCGGCATTCAGGCGCACGACGATGTCCGGCGGCGTGCCGGCCGGCGCCAGCACGCCCCACCAGTTCACCAGCACGAAGGCCGGCAGGCCGCTCTCGACCAGGGTCGGCACCTCGGGCAGCACCGCCGCGCGCTGGGCGCCGGTCGTGGCCAGCGCGCGCAACCGGCCGGTCCGCACCTGGCCGAGTACCGGCGGGATGGTGCTGAACAGCATGCTGATCTGACCGCCGAGCACGTCGGTCATCGCCGGCACGTTGCCCTTGTAGGGGATGTGGGTCATCTTCGCCTTCGCCGCGATCTTCAGCTGCTCGCCGGCGAGGTGGCCCGCGGTGCCATTGCCGGGCGAGCCGAAGGTGAGCTGGTCCGGACGCGCACGGGCGAGCGCGGTGAGCTCCTTCACCGTCTTCACCGGCAACGCCGGGTTGACCACCAGCACCAGCGGTGCCGAGACCGCGTTGGTGATCGGCGCGAAATCCTTCACCGGGTCGTAGGGCAGCTTCTTGTACAGCGACGGCGCCACGGCCAGGTTCGCCGCCTGCCCCATCACCAGGTTGTAGCCATCCGCTGGCGCGCGCGCCGCGGCTTCCAGGCCGATCGTGCCGCCGGAGCCGGCGCGGTTCTCGACCACGACCGGCTGCCCGAGCCGCTCGGACAGCTTCTGCGAGATCACGCGCGACATCACGTCGGTGCCACCGCCGGGCGGGAACGGGATGATCCAGCGCAGCGGCTTGGCGGGCCAGGCCTGGGCATGGGCGATGACCGGGCTGGCCGCGATGCCTGCTGCTGCCAGGGCAGCCAGCGCCAGCGCCGTGTTCATGCCGACACCATGGGCGTGCGCGCCGATGCATCGAGCATCGGCACATGGCCGTACAACGGCTCGCCCGGGATGCCTTCGGCGAGCACATCGCGGATGGCGATCAGGCGGTCGAGGTCGATGCCGGTGCGCAGGCCCATCTCTTCCAGCATGAACACGAGGTCTTCGGTGACGATGTTGCCGGTGGCGCCGGGTGCGAACGGGCAGCCGCCCAGGCCGGCGAGCGAGCTGTCGAAGGTGCGAACGTCTTCCTCGAGCGCCGCGACCACGTTGGCCAGACCGAAGCCGCGCGTGTTGTGCAGGTGGGCACCACCCAGCTTCTCGCCGATCGCCGCGCGAACCTTGCGGAACATGCGGCGGACCTGCGTCGGATTGGCCATGCCGGTGGTGTCGGCAAGGCCGACCTCGTCGCAACCGGCCTCGGCGCAGGCGACCGCATCGCGCACCACCTGCTCTTCCGACACCCGTCCCTCGATCGTGCAGCCGAACACGGTGGAAAGCCCGGCTTCGACCTTCGGCCGCTGGCCTTCGGGGAAGCTGTCGCGGAACGCGCAGGCCCGCCGCACGTCCTCGATCGCCTCTTCCGTCGTGCGGCGCACGTTGGCCAGGCTGTGCCTGCGGCTGACCGAGATCGGCACCGTGATCTTGTGTGCGCCGCTGGCGATCGCCCGCTGCACGCCCTTGAAGTTCGGCGCCAGCACGGCGACATGCAGGCCGGGGATGCCCAGCGCATGGCGCACCACCTCGGGGGCGTCGACCATCTGCGGGATCACGCTTGGCGGCACGAACGAACAGACCTCGATCTCGCGCAGGCCGGCCGCGGCGGCGGCGCTGATCCAGCGCTGCTTGAACACGGTGGGCATGAACTGCTTCGTGTTCTGCAGGCCATCGCGCGGGCCGACCTCACTCACCAGGACATCGATGCCCTCCATCGACGGAATCATCACGCTCCTCCTTGCTTGCGCGCATCGCGTGCGCGGATCAGCGCGCAGGCCGCGCGCACGTCGACGTTGCCGCCGGAGACGATGACTCCGATGCGGGCGCCGCTCTTGTAATCGATCTTGCGCTCGAACAGCGCCGCCGCCGCCAGCGCACCCGTGGGCTCGACGACGATCTTCATGCGTTCCCAGAGGAACAGCATCGCATCGAGCAGCTGGTCGTCGTCGACGGTGACCATGTCGTGCAGCAGTTTCCTGACCAGCGGGAAGGTGAGCGTGCCCAGCGACGGCGTGCGTGCGCCGTCGGCGATGGTGTCGGGGTTGTCGACGGTCTGCAGCACCCCGGTGTGGAACGAGCGCGTCGCGTCATCGCCCGCTTCCGGTTCCACCCCGACCACGCGGCACCCGGGGGACAGGTGGTGCGCGGCGATCGCGCACCCCGAGGTCAGGCCGGCACCGCCGGTGCAGACCAGCAGCCAGTCGAGCGGCCCCGCATCCTCGATCAGCTCCTTCGCCGCCGTGCCCTGGCCGGCGATCACATGCGCATCGTCGTAGGGCGGAACCATGGTCAGGCCTCGATCCTGCGCCAGCCCGCGCGCGATCGACTCGCGCGTGGTCTTCGTCTTGTCGTAGGTGATGACCTCGGCCCCGTAGCCGCGCGTCGCCTCCAGCTTCACCGAGGCCGCGTCGTCCGGCATCACGATCACCGCGCGGATGCCCAGCAACTGCGCCGACAGCGCCACCGCCTGCGCATGGTTGCCCGACGAGAAGGTCACCACACCGCGCGCCTTCTCCGCCGCGCCCAGCTGCGACAGCGCGTTGTACGCACCGCGGAACTTGAACGCCCCGCTGCGCTGGAAGTTCTCGCACTTGAAATACACCTTCGCGCCAGTACGACGATCGACCGTGCCCGACGTCAGCACCGGCGTGCGATGCGCATGCCCCTCCAGCCGCTTCGCAGCCGCCTCCACATCCGCGAATGTCGGCAAATCCGGGTCAGACACCATTTTCCTGCGATCTCCGAAACAGGTTGTCCAGAGCCGGCATTCTGCGTCAAAAAACCGATGGGGGTCAGCGCCGCGCGCACGATCCGCGTGCACCCGGGCGGATCGTGCGCACCGCGATCG
>JAIENF010000555.1 GCA_019751575.1 Burkholderiales bacterium | reverse complement strand
GGTCAGCGTGTTCGGCGTGGCCAGTTGCACGTGGCCGGCGAGCAGGTCTGCCGTGGCCGGACCTGCACCCTTGTAGGGGATGTGCACGATGTTCAGGCCGGCCATCGACAGGAACAGTTCCATCGCCATGTGCAGCGAAGTGCCGGCACCGGCCGAGCTGTAGTTGAGCGCACCGGGCCGCGCCTTCGCCAGTGCGATCAGCTCCTTCACCGATTTCACCGGCAGGCTCGGATGCACGGTCAGCACGTGCGGCAACGACGCAGCCAGCGTGACCGGCACGAAGTCGCGCAGGATGTCGTAGGGTGGCTGCTTCGCCAGCACCTGGTTGAGCACGATCGCACTGGCCGCCATCAGCTGGGTATAGCCATCGGCCGGCGCCCGGGCGACGAACTCGGTGCCCAGGATCTGCCCGGCGCCCGGACGGTTCTCGACCACCACCGACTGGCCCAGTGCCTCGCCCACGCGGGTGGCCAGCACCCGGGTCACGATGTCGGTGCCGCCACCCGGCGAGGTCGGCACGATGATGCGGATCGGCTTGGCAGGCCAGGCCGGCGCGGGCTGGGCCATCGTGGCGGCAGGTGCACACAGGGCGAGCGCAAGCAGTACAGGCGTACCTGCCGCGGCCCGCCGGGCAGCCATCGGAAATGCAGTCATCGGTGCGTCCTCGTCCCGTTCCGTACAGTTCAGTTGCATTCGATTCACTCCAGCGCCAGCTTCGCCTCGCGCACGACCCGGCTCCACTTCTCGATCTCCGACCGCACGTATGCAGTGAATGCCTCGGGGCTCATGCCACCGGCTTCGGCGCCGTCGGCGGCCAGCCGCTTCACGACATCCGGTGCCTGCAACGCCTTCGCCGTCTCGGCCTGCATGCGGTTCACCGCGTCACGCGGCGTCCCGGCCGGCATGAACAGCCCGTACCACTGGATCGCCTCGAAGCCGGGCAGGCCCGACGCGGCGATCGCCGGCACCTCCGGCAATCCGGCCGCAGGCCGCAGGCTCGTCACCCCGAGCGCACGCAGGCGTCCGGACCGCAGGTGCGGCGCGGCGGTCAGCGTGTTCGGCATCGACAGCTGGACATGGCCGGCCAGGAGGTCCGCGGTCGCAGGACCCGTGCCCTTGTAGGCGATATGCACGATGTCGATGGCCGCCATCGAGCGCAGCAGCTCCATCGACATGTGCGGCGAGGTGCCGGAACCGGCCGAGCTGTAGTTCAGCATCCCCGGCCGTGCCTTCGCCAGGGCGATCAGCTGCTTCACCGATTTCGCCGGCAGGCTCGGATGCACGGTGAGGACGTTGGGCAGGGTCGCGGCGACGGTCACCGGCGCGAAATCGCGCAGGGTATCGTACGGCGGCTTCTTCGCCAGCACCTGGTTCAGCACGATCGCGCTGGCCGCCATCAACTGTGTGTAACCATCGGGCGCCGCACGCGCGACGAACTCGGTGCCGAGGATCTGGCCCGCGCCCGGACGGTTCTCCACCAAGACCGACTGGCCGAACGCCTCGGCCAGCCGCGCGGCCAGCACGCGCGTGACGATGTCGGTGCCCCCGCCGGGCGAGGTCGGCACGATGATGCGCACCGGCTTCGCCGGCCAGGCCGGCGCCTGCGCCGCCGCGATCGTCGGAAGGAACGCTGCTACACAGGCCGCGGCAGCCAGGGCGGCAGCGGCGGGCGCGGCCGTCGAACGGTTCGGCGATTCGATCATGTCGTCCTCACGGGTTGTTGCGTATCCGTCTGCCCGCGTGGCGGGTCACGATGCGATCTCACTGATGGGAATACAGCTTCAGCCCTGGCACCGGCAGTTCGCAGCGCAGGATGGTGCCGCGATACGAGTCGGTGATGTACAGGTGTCTTCCTTCCGGTCCGCCATAGGCCATGTTGGTCAGCCGCCCGCCGCCATCGGGCGCGCGGATGCCGTACAGGAACTCGCCCGCCGGGCTCATCACCCAGACGATGCCCACGCGTGCATGGCCGACGGCAAGGTTGCCCTTCGCATCCACGGCAAGGCCATCCGGCCCGTGCATGCCGGGCAGGTAGCCGAACACGCCGCACTTGCTCGGCACGCCGTCGCGCAGCGGCAGGTGCCACATGCAGTTGGTGCGGGTCATCGCGACGTACACCGCCGACTCGTCGGGCGAGAGCGCGATCCCGTTCGGGCTGGGCCCGTTGTCGATCAGGCATTCGAGCTTGCGGTCGGGCGTGGCGCGCCAGACGCGGCCGGTCTGGTCATGCACGCCGGTCTGCCCCTGGTCGGTGAAATAGAGGTCGCCGTTGCTGGCGAACACCAGGTCGTTCACGCCCTTGAAGCCTTCGGAGCGGGCGTGGGTGATCCACGGCTCGACCTTGCCGGTGGCCGGGTCGCAGGTCATCACGCCGAGCCGGTAGTCGGTGATGAACAGCCGGCCGTCCTTGTGCACCGCCAGCCCGTTGGGCCAGCCGTCGTACTCGGCAGCCACGCTCACCTGCGCATCGGGGGTGATGCGGAAGATGCGGCCGAACGGGATGTCGACCACGTACAGGTTTCCTGCGCGGTCGAACGCCGGGCCTTCCAGGAAGCAGCCGAGTTTCGAGCCCGGGTGGTTCGATTCGATCCAGGTCGACGGCTGGCCCGACTTGCCCAGGTGCGCGGGGATGGTCGCGAACACTTCGGCGACGAGTTCGGTCGGTGGATTGAAGAAGCGCATGGGTCTATCCTATTGAAAACGACGATACGAAGCGAGGAGGACGGCATGGGACACCACAGGCTCGTGCGCACGTTGCTCGCCGGCTTCGCGGCTTGCACGGCGGTGCCCCAGGCTGCCAGCGCCCAGGTGCAGCCGCAGGCCCGCCCGCAGGCCTGGCCACAGAAGGCGGTACGCATCATCGTGCCGCAGTCGCCCGGCGGCTCCACCGACGCGATGGCCCGCCTGCTGGCGGCACGCCTCGGCGAAGCCCTCGGCCAGGCGGTGCTGATCGACAACCGGCCCGGCGCCGGCAGCCTGGTCGGGACCGAACTGGCGGTACGCGCCAGCCCTGACGGCTACACCACGCTGGTGGTGTCCTCGTCGATCACGATCAATCCGAGCATGCATGCGAAGCTGTCGTTCGATCCGCAGCGCGACCTCGCGCCGATCACCCAGCTGTCGGCCTTCCCGAACGTGCTGGTGGCCAACATCGCCGTGCCGGTGAAGAACGTGCAGGACCTGCTCGCGCTGGCGAAGGCACGGCCCGGGCAGGTCGCCTACAGTTCCGCCGGGAGCGGCACCGGCACCCACCTCTCGGCCGAACTGTTCAAGAACCTCACCGGCGTCGATCTTCTGCACGTGCCGTACAAGGGCGGCGGACCCTCGGTGAATGCATTGCTCGCCGGCGAAGCGCAGGTCTCGTTCGCCACGCTGCCGTCGGTGCTGCCGCAGGTGCGTGCCGGCAGGCTGCGCGCGCTCGGCGTCACCACCACCCGGCGCAGCTTCGCGCTGCCGGATGTACCGACCCTCGTCGAAGCGGGCGTGGCCGGCTACGAACATGTCCAGTGGATCGGCTTCCTGGCGCCGGCCGCGACGCCGGCCGCCATCATCAACCGGCTCAATGCCGAGGCGGTTCGTGCGGTGCACAGTCCGGAACTGAAGCCGGCGCTGGCCAGTGAAGGCGCCGAGCCGGTCGGCAACACCCCGCAGCAGTTCGCGGCGATCATCCGCAGCGAGACCCAGCGCATCGCGCAGGTGGTGCGCAAGGCGGGCATCAGGGCCGACTGAGCAGCCTGCGCAGCGAGCGCACGTCGGCCAGGCGGTCGATCGTCCAGACGGCCTCGACCAGCGCCGCCGCCCGGCGCGCACCGAGCGCCGGCTCGAGCAGCGGACGGCACTTGCGCTCGATGTCGGCCCGGTCCATCGGACGCGTCGCGCTGCCGAGCACCGCACGGGTGTGGTGCCGGACGACCGTGGTTCGCGACCGGCCCTGCGGCCGCGCCAGCGTGACCTCGACGATCG
>JAIENF010000197.1 GCA_019751575.1 Burkholderiales bacterium | reverse complement strand
TCGTCCCTCCTGGAGGTACCTGATCGATGGAAAACAGATCGCATGCACTGGCCGCAGGCCTGTTCGCGCTGCTCCTCGTGGCCGCGATGGTCGCGGCCGCGCTCTGGTTCCGCCAGGACACGACGGTGCGCGATCCGGTGGTGCTGGTCGCGACCACGTCGGTGTCGGGCCTGAACCTGCAGGCGGCCGTGCGCCTGCGCGGCGTCGAGGTCGGCCGGGTCGAGAACATCCGCTTCGATCCCGCCGATCCGAAGGCCATCCTGATCACCGTGCTGGTCGATCGCGATGCGCCGCTGACCCGGGGTACGCGGGCGCAGCTCCGTTTCCAGGGGGTGACGGGGATCGCCTTCGTGGAACTGTCCGACGACGGTGCCGACCCTGCACCGCTCACCGGGTCCCCCCCGCGCATCGCCGTCGATGCCTCCCTGGTCGAGCAGCTCTACGCCGTCGGGCCGGCGCTGTTCGCCCGGGTCGACGAGGCGTTGCGCCGCGCGTCCCTGCTGATGTCGGACGGCAACGTCGGGCGCGTCGGCGATACGCTCGCCGGCGTGCACGAGGCGAGCCTGCGTCTCGCGCAGCTGGCCGATCGCCTCGGGGCGCTGGCCGACCAGGCGGCGCCGGCGGTCGCCCGCTTCGGCCCGGTGCTGAAGGCGGCCGAAGCCGTTGCCATCGATGCCGGCGGGCTGGTGCGGCGCACCGACCGCATGGTCGACAACATCGATGCGCTGGCGCTGCAGCTGGGCCAGCGACTCGACTCGCTCGATCGCATCACCCGCAGCGCCGAGCAGCTCGGCGACGTGAGCCGGGCCTTCGGCGAGTCGGTGGTGGGTGTCGCGCTGCCGAAGCTCGGCGACCTGCTCGACGACCTGTCCAGAAACTCGCGCGCACTCGATCGCGCGCTCAACGAATTCCACGAGAACCCGCAGAGCGTGGTGTTCGGGCGCTCGACCGCGCCGCCCGGCCCGGGCGAGGCGGGCTTCGTCGCACCCCAGGAGGCGCGCTGAGATGCACACCCCGACGCACGTCCCTGCTCCCCTGCGGCACCCGGCACCCGCCCTGATCGCCGGCCTGCTGGTGGTGGTCGCGGTACTGTCGGCGGGATGCGCCCTGGGGCCGTCGCCCCGGCCGCCGTCTGCCCTGCATGATTTCGGGCTGCTGCCCGAGCAGGCGGCACAGTCGGTGCGCCTGCGGGCGCTGCTCGCGGTGCCTGACCCGAGCGCGCCCGGCTGGCTCGACACGACGGCGATGATCTATCGCTTCGTCCACGCCGATGGCGGCCAGCCGCGCGTCTACAGCTTGAGCCGCTGGGCTGCGCCGCCCGCCGAACTGATCGGCGCGCGGCTGCGTTCGCGCCTGGCCCGCGTCGTCGAGCCGGGGCTTGCCTCCTCGCGCGACGGCGTCGCGGGCGAGTACGTGGTGCGCATCGAACTGGAGGAGTTCAGCCAGGTGTTCGACGGTCCGGTCGTGTCGCGCGGCGTGCTGCGCGCGCGGGCCACGCTGATCGGTGGCGCGCGCCGCACGACGATCGCACAGCGTGCATTCGCGTTCGAGCGGCCGGCGCCCACTGCCGATGCGGCCGGCGGCGCGGCTGCGCTGGCCGCCACCGGCAACGACCTGGTCGAAGCGCTGCTCGAATGGCTGGCGGAGGCCGTGCCCCGGCCGACGACGCCGGGCTGACCTTCCGATGCATGCACCAGGCCAGGCGGTGGAAGTCCCCGGCTGTACGTCGCGCAGGTTTGCGGTACCTTCCGCCACTCCGATCCATCGTGGCGGCGCAAGCGCAAGGATTCCATGGCGACCATTTTCGACAAGATCATCGCCCGCGAGATTCCCGCGGACATCGTGCATGAAGACGACCTGTGCCTCGCGTTCCGGGACATCAACCCGCAGGCGCCGGTGCACGTGCTGCTCATCCCCAAGAAGCCGATCGTCAACCTGGCCGATGCAGCGCCCGCGGACCAGGCGCTGCTCGGCCACCTGATGCTGGTCGCACCTGCGATCGCGGAGAAGCTCGGGGTGGGCGGCGCGTTCCGCCTGAACGTCAACAATGGCGAGGCCGTCGGCCAGAGCGTCTTCCACCTCCACCTGCACATCCTGGGCGGCCGGCCCTTCGCCTGGCCCCCGGGCTGATCGCGCCCGCGCCTGCAGCGGCCGATTCCAACTACTGGAGAGAACCATGTCCACATTCAAGGCAGTACGGGTCAGCCAGGACGGCGCCAAGGCCACTTCCAGCGCGCTGGTCGACACGACGGTCGATGAACTCTCCGCCGGCGATGTGGTGATCGCTTCGCGCTTCGCCAGCATCAACTACAAGGATGCGCTTGCGGTCACCGGGCGCGGCCGCATCATGACGCGGTTCCCGTGCATCGCCGGCATCGATGTCGCCGGCGTGGTCGAGTCGTCCGCCGATGCGCGCTTCAAGGCGGGAGACCCGGTGTTCGTGAACGGGTTCGGCCTCGGGGTCGCCCACGACGGCGGCTTCTCCGAGCGGGTGCGCGTGCCCGCCGACTGGGTGATCCCCGTGCCGCAGGGCATGACGCTCCTCGACGTGGGCACGATGGGCGTGGCGGGCTTCACCGCTGCGCTGGCGATCCACCTGATGGAACTCAACGGCCTCGCGCCCGGGAACGGCAAGGTCCTGGTGAACGGGGCAACGGGCGGTTGCGGCAGCATCGGCATCGACATGCTGGCACGGCGCGGCTACCAGGTGGTCGCGCTCACCGGAAAGCCCGAATCGCGCGACTACCTGATGGAACTCGGCGCGTCCGAGGTGCTGGTACGCGGCGAGTTCGAGATGGGCAGGAAGCCGCTGGAGAAGTCGCAGTTCGCCGGCGCGCTCGATTCGGTCGGCGGCGAACAGTTGTCATGGCTGACCCGATCGATGATGGAGAACGGCGTGATCGGCGCGTTCGGCAATGCCGGCGGCGTGGACCTCGCGACTTCGGTGTTCCCGTTCATCCTGCGCGGCGTGCGCCTGATCGGCGTGAACTCGAACGCGACGATGGCGGTGCGGCAGCAGGTCTGGGGCCGGGTGTCGACCGACCTGAAGCCGAGGCACCTCGACCGGGTCGGCTTCCCGATCGCCCTCGACCAGGTGATCGAGCACTGCACCCGGTCGGTCGACGGCAAGGTGCAGGGCAGGGCGATCGTCCACTACGGCTGATCGTCGGGCGCCCGGGCGCAGCGCCCGGGCTGGCGCTCAGTCCTTCGCGCGCGGGCTGTCGCTGACGATCAGGTCTTCACCGGTGCGTGGCGGCACCGGCGGGAACACGCGCACCTCGGGGCCGACGAGCACTTCCATCCGGTCCTCCGCCAGTTCGACCGGTACGTCGTGCCCGGCCCGGACGCGCGCCAGGATGTCGTACTGCGTGATGCGCCAGACGCTGACATGGTTGAGCAGCGTCAGGCGGGGACGCGTGCGGCGGCAGATCTCGTTCATCTGCGCCGGGTCGGTATGGATCGAGATGATGCGGCGGGTGATCTCGTTGGCTGCCAGCTGTGCGCTCGATGCGCCGGCGATCTCGTGCACCAGGAGGTCACACCCCGCGGCATGTTCGAGCACGCCGTCGCAGATCGTGGTGTCGCCCGACAGCACGATCGATCGGCCGTTGCATTCGATGCGGAAGCCGAACGCGGGACGCACGTCCGGGCCGTGGTCGACCGGGAACGCGACCACCCGCACGCCGTCCTCGTCGAACACGGTGCCGGCGGCGAACTCGTCCACCTCGATCGCCCGCCCGGCCGGCTCTGCGGTTTCGTACTTCGAGCGCACGCTGATGTCGAAGTGGTGCATCTCGCGCAGGCCGTCGATCGTGCGCACGGTGCCGGGTGGCCCCGAGATGCGGAGCGGGCGTTTCCGGTGCAGAACGAACCAGCCGGTCATCCACAGGTCGGGCAGGCCGCAGATATGGTCCGAGTGCAGGTGCGTGTAGAAGATGTCGGTGACTTCC
>JAIENF010000396.1 GCA_019751575.1 Burkholderiales bacterium | reverse complement strand
CAGAAGCACCTGGCGGACCACGCGGCCTGGCTGGAATCGGAAGTGCGCATCGCCACCAAAGAGATCGCCGCGCGGGAACTCGAGACGATCGTGCGGCTGGCGCGCGCGGCGGAGTTCCGCGACCCCGAGACCGGGGCGCACATCCAGCGCATGGCGCACTGCTCGCGGCTGATCGCGCGCCGGATCGGACTGTCGGAGGCGACCCAGGAAATACTGCTGCGCGCCGCCCCGCTGCATGATGTCGGCAAGCTGGGGACGCCCGACCGCATCCTGCTCAAGCCCGGCAAGCTCACGCCCGACGAGTGGGAAGTGATGAAGCAGCATGCGTCGATCGGCTACGAGATCCTGCGCGAGAGCGCCTCGCCGGTGATCCAGGCCGGCGCCGAGATCGCGTGGTCGCACCACGAGAAATTCGACGGGTCGGGTTACCCGCGCGGGCTCTGCGGCGAGGACATTCCCCTGTTCGGGCGCATCGTCGCGATCGCCGACGTGTTCGATGCGCTGACTTCGGCACGCCCCTACAAGCGGCCGTGGAGCGTCGACGAAGCCGTTTCCTTCATGCGCGCGCAGTCCGGACTGCATTTCGATCCTGCGCTGCTCGAGGCCTTCCTCGACATCCAGCCGGAGGTCGTCGAAGTGATGTCGCGCTTCCGCGACGAAGACGAACCGAGGCAGGACGAGCCAGGCGCAGGCGAGGCAGGCGCCGTCGTGCCCCCGAGGCCGATGAGCACGGCCTGACCCGATGGAAGCCCGAAAGCGCCGGCTGTCGTGGCTGCTGCCGACCCTGCTGGCGGGCCTGCTCGCCGTCTCCATGCTGGTCGGCCTCGTGGTGAGCACCGGGCTGGAGGAGCGCCGCTCGGAATCGCTGCAACTCGAGGCGCTGCAGCAGTTCGCCGTGCAGCGGGCCGCCACGCTCGAGCGCGCACTGGACGCGCCCGAGACGATCACCGAACTGCTGCGCCAGGCGACCGAATTCCCGCACGTGCTCGACGCAAGACTGTGGCGATCGGACGGCACCCTGGTATCCCGGGCCCGGATGAACGGGGCTCCGGACGATGGCGTGCTGCCCTTCCTGCCTCCGGAGACACGGGAACCTGCGATCGCTTCGGTGCGCGGGCCAGCGGGACGCGCAGGACGCTCCACGGACCCGGGCAGCCCGGCCCACCTCTGGCAGCCGCTGGCGGCCGCGGACTTCGACGGCTGGCTCGAACTGGTGGTCGACAGGCGATGGGTCGCCACGCAGCATCGGGGACACCTTCTGCAGATGCTGACGGCATCGGCGGGCGTCATCCTGCTGGTCTGGCTGTGCGTGTTCGCGGTGACGCGCAGGACCGCCACCGCACTCGAGACGATCAACCGCTTCGCGCTGGAGCTCGACGGCTCCGGACGACAGCTGCCCCCGGACCCGCAGACCGCGCACCTGCACGGCCTGGTCGATGCACTGAACCAGGCATCGGTACGCCTGGCGGAACAGGAACGGCTGGCAAAGCTCAACGAACGCGACCTGCGCGCGCTGACCGGGAACATTCCAGGGGTGGTCTATCGCTGCCGCCCGGACGCGCACCTGACCATGGAACACCTGAGCCAGGAGTTCGAACGCCTCACCGGCTATCCGGCATCCGAACTCATCGAGAACCGGGTACGCAGCTACGTCAGCATCCTGCATCCGAACGACGTGCCGAAGGTGCGCGCGCTGATCGACACCGCGACCGAGCAGCGGCGTCCGTTCGCCGCCGAGTACCGCCTGCGCGCCGCGGACGGAAGCACGCGCTGGGTCCTCGACAAAGGCCAGGCGGTGTTCAACGAACGCGGCGACCTGGTGCACCTGACCGGCGTCATCATCAACGACACCGCCCGCCATTCCGCGATCACCGCGCTGGCGCGCAGCGAGGCACGGCACCGGAAGCTGGTCGAGAACCTCTCCGAGGTCGTGTGGCAATCCGACGCCGAGGCGCGCGTGAGCTTCGTCAACCGTGCATGGCGCGAGGTCAGCGGACTCACCCCTGAAGGCCTGGTCGGCCGTCGTCTGTTCGAGTTCATCGCCGACGCGGACCAGTCCGCTTCGGTCAATGCCTGGAGCCGCCTGCTCTCCGGCACCGACGAGGTGGTGCAG
Organism: Burkholderiales bacterium; assembly: GCA_019751575.1. Taxonomy (GTDB): domain Bacteria; phylum Pseudomonadota; class Gammaproteobacteria; order Burkholderiales; family CAIKXV01; genus CAIKXV01. The sequence continues at coordinate 1,819 of JAIENF010000396.1, read as the reverse complement.
TGGCAGGCGCGCATCATCACCGCTTCGGCGGACCTGCGCTGGGGCGAATTCACGGCGCGCCTGACGCTGGATGCCGACGGCCGACCGAACGGCGTCGCTGGCCTGCTCAGCGACATCCATGAACGCAAGCTGCTGGACGCCCGGCTTCGAGAGGGCGAAGAGCAGTTGCGGGAAAGCCTCGAACTGTCCCGCCAGCTGCTGGAGGCGATGCCGCATCCGGTGTACTACAAGGATCGCGGTGGCCGCTTCCGCGGCGTGAACCGTGCCTGGGAAGCCTTCCATGGCAGGGGGCGCGACTCGGTGATCGGCCTCACCAGCGTCGACCTCGGCCCGCCGGACCTCGCGCGACTGATCGAGGACCGCGATCGGGAACTGCTCGAGGGCACCGGGTCCCACCAGGAGTTCGAGGTGGTGCTGACCAACGCCGGCGGCGAGCCCCGGTCGATGCGGTTCTCCCGGGCGGTGCTCATGTCCTATTCCCGTGAGCGCACCGGGCTGATCGGCGTGCTGACCGACATCACCGAAAGCCGCAATACCGAGGCCGAGCTGCGCAAGCTGTCCCTGGTGGCGAGCCGCACCAACAATGCAGTGGTCATCACCGACGCGTCCGGCCATATCGAGTGGGTCAACGACGCGTTCACCCGGCTGACCGGCATTCCGTCCGAGGAAGCGATCGGCCAGGTACCGGGCCGGATGCTCCAGGGCCCCGACACCGACGCGGGCACGGTCGCGATGATCCGCCAGCGCATCGCCGCGCGCGAGGGCTTCCAGGCCGAGCTCGTCAACTATACCCGCGACGGGCGCCGCTACTGGGTGGCACTCGACGTGCAGCCGATCCGCGACGAGCAGGGCGAGGTGCAGCAGTTCATCGCCGTGGAATCCGACATCACCGAACGCAGGATGCGCGAGGACGCACTGCGTGCCAGCGAAGCGAAGGCGCGCCAGCTCGCGCAGGTCGTCGACCAGGCCTCCGAAGCGATCATGGTCAAGGACCTCGACAACAGGCTGATCGCGTGGAACCGCGGCGCCGAGCGGCTGTATGGATTCACCGAGCAGGAAGTGCTGGGCCGCAGCGCCCATGAAGTACTGCGCATCGCCGAGACCGGCGGCAGCGAGGCACGCGCGTTCGAGCGCCTGCGCGCCGGACGCGAGGAGCGGCTGTCGATCACGCGCCGGCTGCGCAAGGATGGCACCACCGTCGACGTGGAACTGTCGCTGTCTCCGCTGTTCGACCCCGAAGGCCGGCATGTCGGCGAGATCGGCGTCGCGCGCGACATCTCCGAGCGCCTGCGCTACCAGGCTGAGCTGGAGGCGGCGAAGGACGCCGCCGAAGCAGCGAACCATGCCAAGGGCGCTTTCCTGGCCAACATGAGCCACGAGATCCGCACGCCGATGAACGGCATCATCGGGATGACGGAACTCGCGCTCGACACCCGGCTCGATGCGGAGCAGCGGGACTACCTGACCTCGGTACGCCGCTCTGCCGAGAACCTGCTGCAGGTCATCAACGACGTGCTCGACTACTCGAAGATCGAGGCCGGCCGCATCGACATCGAATCGATTCCCTTCTCGCTGCGCGCGGTGCTGTCGGACAGCGTCAAGTCGCTGGCGCCCAAGGCCCGCGAGAAGTCGCTGCAGCTGGTGCTCGATGTCTCGCCCGATGTGCCGGATGCACTGGTCGGCGACCCGTTGCGCATCGGGCAGGTCCTGCTCAACCTCGTCGGCAACGCGATCAAGTTCACCGAACGGGGTGAGGTCGTCGTCGCGGTCGCGCGCAGCGGCACGGCCACCACGCAGGATCCGGCAGCACGCGCCCCTG
>JAIENF010000548.1 GCA_019751575.1 Burkholderiales bacterium | reverse complement strand
CCACCACTTCGCCCGGCACCGGCCGCCCCCGTGCCCGCCGGCCGCTGCCCCTGCCGACCGCGCGACGGCGGGAACTCGCTGCGCCTGCCATCGGTCTTCGGCGCACGGTCATCGGCTTCGCCGGCCGGCTTCGGCTTGCCCGGCTCGAAGCCGGCGATCATCCGCTGCTCGATCTTCCGGCCCATCAGCTTCTCGATGTCCCTCAGCAGCGGCACGTCCTCGCCGCTGACCAGCGAGATCGCCTCGCCGCTGGCACCCGCACGGCCGGTGCGGCCGATCCGGTGCACATAGTCTTCGGACACGTTCGGCAGGTCGAAGTTGACCACGTGCGGCAGCATCTCGATGTCCAGGCCGCGCGCCGCGATGTCGGTAGCGACCAGCACGCGCAGCGAGTTGTCCTTGAACTGCGCGAGCGCACGGGTGCGTGCGCCCTGGCTCTTGTTGCCATGGATCGCGGCCGACTCGATGCCGTCGCGCTCGAGCAGTTCCGACAGCCGGTTCGCGCCATGCTTGGTCTTGGTGAAGACCAGCACCTGGAACCAGTTCTTCTCCTTGATCAGGTGCGACAGCAGCGCGCGCTTGCGGTCCTTGTCCACCGGATGCACGACCTGTGTCACCAGCTCGGCCGGCGTGTTGCGCCGGGCGACTTCGACCGTCGCCGGGTCATGCAGGTATTCGCGCGACAGCGTGCGGATCTCGTCGGAGAAGGTGGCCGAGAACAGCAGGTTCTGGCGCTGCTTCGGCAGCACCGCGAGGATGCGCTTGATGTCGCGGATGAAGCCCATGTCGAGCATGCGGTCGGCTTCGTCGAGCACCAGGATCTCGATCGACTTCAGGTCGACCGTCTTCTGCTGGACATGGTCGAGCAGCCGTCCCGGTGTCGCGACGACGATGTCCACGCCGCGGCGCAGTTCGGCGATCTGCGGGTTGATGCCGACGCCGCCGAAGATCACGGTCGAGCGCAGCTTCAGGTACTTGCCGTAGGTGGTGACGCTTTCCTCGACCTGCGCAGCGAGCTCGCGCGTCGGGGTCAGGATCAGGCAGCGCGGCGCGTTGCCGTTGCGCGGGCGGGCCGACAGCAGCTGCAGCAGCGGCAGCGTGAAGCCGGCGGTCTTGCCGGTGCCGGTCTGCGCGGCACCGAGCAGGTCGCGGCCGGCGAGCACCACCGGTATCGCCTGCAGCTGGATCGGCGTCGCTTCGGTGTAGCCCTGGTCGGCGATGGCGCGCAGCAGTTCGGGGACCAGCCCGAGGTCGTTGAATGTCGTACTGATGTGAATCTCCTGAATGCATCGGCCCGCGAAGGTATGTTCCTTCGTACCGGTTCAGGACGACAGCGTTTCGGAAAGAACCTTCCGCCGGGATCGTGGCGTGGCAGCGAGCGGGCTCGGCGACGCCGGACGAGGTGCCGTGGAATCGGGTCCTGCATCCACGGTACGCCCCGGGGGAGGGCAGGCGGGCCGTGTGCAACCGGAACATGGCACACGTCGCCTGCGGGGAGGATACCCGATCCGGACCGCCCCTGCCGCGCGGCGGGCACGCCGCCTGCGCTCGGCAGGGTGGGCGGATCGCAGCATCGACGCGCGCCGGTACCCGACAACACATCGGAGAACACCCATGGCCAACCCAGCTTCGGGCATGCCCGTCGACTTTCCTGCCAACCCCGCGAGCGCACCGCCCGCGCCCGGCGCCGTTTCATGGGGGGCGGTCCTCGCCGGCGCCGCTGGTGCAGCGGCGCTTGCCCTGATCCTCACGTTGCTCGGCCTGGGCCTGGGCTTCTCCGTCGTCTCGCCCTGGGCCAACCAGGGAGCGAGCGCCACTACCCTCGGCCTGTCGGCGATCGCCTGGCTCACGCTGACCCAGTTGTTCGCCTCCGCGCTCGGTGGCTACCTTGCCGGGCGCCTGCGCACCCGTTGGCTGCAGTTGCATCCCGATGAAGTGCATTTCCGCGACAGCGCGCATGGCTTCCTCGCGTGGGCCGTGGCAACCCTGGCCACCGCAGCGCTGCTCACTTCCGCGATCGCCTCGATCGCCGGTGGAACGGGTGCAGCCGGCAGCCTGCTTCCGGGAATCCGCGGAGACAGCGAGGGCGCCGGCGATGCGGGAACTGACTACCTGCTCGACGCCCTGTTCCGGCCGGCCACCGACGCCCCGGCCGTCGACGCGACGGCTGCGGTGCAGCGCCCGCCAGTGACCGAGCGCGAGGTGCGCGAGGTGCGGCGGATCATCATGAACACGGCGCTGAGCGGGGAACTGCCACAGCCGGATCGGCGCCACCTCGGGCGGATGATCGCCGAGCGCACCGGTATCACGCCCGAGCAGGCCGAAGCAAGGGCGGGTGCCATCCACGCGAGCATCCAGACCCGGCTGCGCGAGGCGGCGGCTGCAGCGCGCGAGGCGGCCGATCGGGCACGCAAGGCGTCGGCGAAGACGACGCTCTGGATGTTCATCTCGCTGCTCGTCGGTGCGTTCGTCGCGACCCTCGCCGGCATCTACGGCGGGCGGCAGCGCGACGACTGACAAGCCATCCGCGCGCGCCCCCCTGCAACCACGGAGGACACACCATGCGATCCATCCTGCTCTGGCTTCTCGGCATCCCGATACCGATCATCATCCTGATCGCGCTGCTGCGCTGAGCGTCGGACCTGGCCGATCGGGGCCGGGTCGCTACCGGTCAGTTCGACCGCTCGCGCAGGAACTCGCCGAGGATGCGGCCGGTATGCGAGCGCGAATCGAGCGCCACGACTTCCGGTGGCGCCTGCGCGACGATGCGGCCGCCGCCGTCGCCTCCCTCGGGCCCGAGGTCGATGATCCAGTCCGCCTCTGCCCAGACGTCGAGGTTGTGCTCGATCACCACCACCGTGTTGCCGGCATCCACCAGCCGGTGCAGCACGCGGATCAGCTTCTCGACGTCGGCCATGTGCAGCCCCACGGTCGGTTCGTCGAGCACATAGACGGTGTGCGCATCCGCACCGCCCCGGCCGGGACGGCGTGCCGCATCGCGCACGTCGCCGACGCGGGCCTTCGCCAGTTCGGTCACCAGCTTGATGCGCTGCGCCTCGCCCCCGGACAGCGTGGGGCTGGGCTGGCCGAGCGTGAGATAGCCGAGCCCGACGCTTTCCAGCAGCTCGAGTGGCGCACGGATCGACGGATGCGCGGCGAAGTACTCGACGGCCTGCTCGACGTTCATCTGCAGCACGTCGCCGATCGACCGCTCCTTGAACGTCACCGACAGGGTGGCCGGGTTGAAGCGAAGCCCGCGGCAGCTCTCGCAGGGCACCTTCACGTCGGGCAGGAAGCTCATCTCGACCCGCTGCACGCCGGCACCTTCGCAGGCCGGGCAGCGGCCGTCGCCGGTGTTGAACGAGAACCGCGCCGGCGCATAGCCGCGCATGCGCGCCTCGCTGGTCTCGGCGAACAGCCGGCGGATCGCATCCCAGAAGCCGATGTAGGTCGCCGGGCAGGAGCGCGGTGTCTTGCCGATCGGTGTCTGGTCGACTTCCAGCACGCGGCCGACGAGGTCGGCGCCGGTGATCCCGCGCGCGCCGTCCCAGGACGGCGCGCGGCGTTCACGGCGTGCCGTCACTGCACCGGCCAGGTTGGCGAGCAGCACCTCGCGCGCAAGCGTCGACTTGCCGCTGCCGGAAACGCCGGTGACCACGGTCAGCCGGCCGAGCGGGAACCGTGCGTCGACCTCGCGCAGGCTGTGCCGGTGCGCGCCGATGACATGCAGCGACGGCGTTGCGTCGTCGATCGGGCGCCGCGGGGAAACCGGATGGCGCCCTCTGGTGATGCTGAGCGTCCTGTGCGCCGGCACGGCCCGGTCCATGGCCACGCGACACGCGGCGGTGGTGGCGGCAGAGTAAGGCAGGAAGGACAGAGGTCTTACGAGGTCCGCACGTCCGACGGGTTACCGTAATTGGTACCGGATC
>JAIENF010000740.1 GCA_019751575.1 Burkholderiales bacterium | reverse complement strand
CGCTGTTCGCCGGCGACCTGTTCCGCATGTACGTCCGCTACGCCGAGCGCAACGGCTGGAAGGTCGAGGTCATCTCGCAGAATGCGGCGGAGCTCGGCGGCTACAAGGAAGTGATCGCCAAGGTCGTCGGCCAGGGCGCCTATTCCAGGCTGAAGTTCGAGTCGGGAGGCCATCGCGTGCAGCGCGTGCCGGCGACCGAGACCCAGGGACGCATCCATACCTCCGCCTGCACCGTGGCCGTGCTGCCCGAAGCCGACGAGGTCAGCGATGTCGTGCTCAACCCGGCCGAACTGCGCATCGACACCTACCGAGCCTCCGGCGCCGGCGGGCAGCACATCAACAAGACCGATTCGGCGGTGCGCATCACCCACCTGCCCACCGGCATCGTGGTCGAGTGCCAGGACGACCGCTCGCAGCATCGCAACAAGGCGCAGGCCATGTCGGTGCTGGCCGCGCGCATCAAGGACGTGCAGGTGCGCTCGCAGCAGGCGAAGCAGGCCGCCGAACGCAAGTCGCTGGTCGGCAGCGGCGACCGCTCAGAGCGGATTCGCACGTACAATTTCCCGCAGGGCCGGGTCACCGACCACCGGATCAACCTCACGCTGTACAAGATCGACCAGATCATGGACGGCGACATCGCACCGCTGGTCTCCGCGCTGGTCGCCGAGCACCAGGCCGAGCAGCTCGCAGCCATGTCGGAAGCCGCCTGAACGATGTCCACCTCCCCCGCCTCTTCCTCGTTTCCCGTGCTCACCTACAGCGATGCGCTGACCCTTGCGTCGCGCGGCCACTCGCTGGCGGCGGTCGACGCCCGCCTGCTGCTGCAGCACGTGACCGGCGCCACCGTCGCGCAGATCGTGTCCTATCCCGGCCGCCAGCTCGGGCCGGTCGACCGCATGCGCTTCGAATCGCTGGTCGCCCGCCGTGCGTCGGGCGAGCCGATCGCCTACCTGCTGGGCGAACGCGAGTTCTACAGCCGCGCGTTCGCGGTGACCCCCGGCGTGCTGATCCCGAGGCCCGAGACCGAAGGACTGGTCGACGCCGCACTCGCACGGCTGCCCGCCGACGGCACGCCGGCGGTGGTGGACCTCGGCACCGGCAGTGGCTGCGTCGGCATCACGCTCGCGCTGGAGCGGCCGGACACCCAGGTGCTGGCGATCGATGCCTCGGCCGATGCGATCACCGTCGCGCGGCGCAACGCGGCCACGCTCGAATGCACGAACATCGATTTCGTGATCGGCGACTGGCTGAAGGGCATCGATGGCCACCGCCTGTCGATGGTCGTCGCCAACCCGCCGTACATCGCTGCCGCGGACTTCCATCTGGGACAGGGTGACCTGCGCTTCGAGCCACGTTCGGCACTGACGCCCGGCGACGACGGGCTGGCGGCGATCCGCCAGATCGTGCTGCAGGCACCCGGCGCGCTGGCAGCCGGCGGATGGCTGATCCTCGAGCACGGCCATGACCAGGGGCCGGGCGTGCGCAAGCTGCTCGCGGACCGGGGCCTGGTAGACGTCTTCACCGATCGCGACCTGGCAGGTCACGACCGGATCACCGGGGGGCGGATGCCGGACTGAACCGCCGCGCTGGATGAAGCAGGCAGCCCGTCAAGATGCGCTCGACGCGCACGGCAGCGGGCCTACGGGGGAGGAAAGGCATGGCCGGGACACGGGCTGCCGGGACGGCGGGACGGAAGCGGGCTGGCGCGAAGAAGACGGTGCCCCAGCCGACAACGCTGGGTTACGCCGACCTGATATCGATGGTCGAACTGATCGAACGTGCCAACGCATTCAGCGAGTTCCGGCTGAAGGTCGGCGCGATCGAGATCGAGTTCAGGCGCAGGCCCGACGGTACCGCCGTTGCACCGCGGGCCGTGCAGCCGGATGCCCTCCCCGCGGCAATCGCCGCAGCGCCGGCGCCTGCGCCTGCGGCAACCCTGCCCGCCAGCACATCCCTGCCCCCGGGCACGATCGCGATCCGCGCGCCGATGGTCGGCACCTTCTACCGTGCACCGGCCCCGGGCGCGACGCCGTTCGTCGAGGTGGGGCAGCGGGTCGAGGCCGGCAGCACGCTCTGCATCATCGAGGTGATGAAGCTGATGAACACGGTCGACGCGGCCACGGCCGGTACCGTGGTCGAGATCCGCGCGCAGGACGCCACGCCGGTCGCGCACGACCAGGTGCTGATCGTGTTCCGGCCGGAGGACTGACATGGCGCGTCCGGCAAGATCAAGTCCGGTGAAACCAGGCCCGGTGGAATTCGTCGATGTCACGCTGCGCGATGCGCACCAGTGCCTGTGGTCGACCCGGATGACCACGGCGATGATGACGCCGATCCTGCCGGCGATCGACCGTGCCGGGTATGCCTTCATCAACATCCTCGGCGGCGCGGTATTCGACGTCTGCGTGCGCTTCCTCCGGGAAAGTCCGTGGGAGCGGATGTCGGCACTGACGGCGCGGCTCGACACGCCCTGCGACGCCCTGACCCGTGGCCAGAGCCTGTACACGTTCGAGCTGTTCCCCGACGACGTCGTCGAGCTGAACATGCAGCGCCTCGCGGCCCACGGCATCCGCCGGGCCACGGTCTACGATGCCCTGAACGACAACCGCAACCTGGAATCGTCGATCCGGGCTGCCCATGCCTGCGGCATGACGGTGAACGCGATGGTGGTCTATGCGGTGAGCCCGGTCCATGACGACGCGTACTTCGCCGCGCGCGTGAAGGAACTGGTGGCGCTCGGCGCAGACACGATATCGCTGAAGGATCCGAGCGGGCTCCTGCTGCCTGCGCGCGCCGCGACCCTGCTGCCGGTGTTCCGCAAGGCGGCCGGGCGGGTGCCGGTCGAGCTGCACTCGCACTGCCAGTCGGGCCGCACGGTCGACGTGTATGCGCATGCGATCGCGGCCGGCTTCGACTACCTGCAGACCGCGGCCACGCCGCTCGCCAATGGTGCATCGCTGCCCTCGGTCGACGATGTGTCCGGCCGCGTCGCGGCGCTCGGCCGGTCGCACCGGCTCGATGCCGGCGCGCTGCGCGAGGCACGCGAATGGTTCCACTGGCTGTGCCTGCGCGAAGGCAAGCCGATGGGCAAGGTGGCGACCTTCGACCCGGCGCAGTGGGAGCACCAGATCCCCGGCGGCATGGTCAGCAACCTGCATTCGCAGCTCGCGCAGATGGGGCTGTCGGACAAGCTGCCGCAGATCCTGGAGGAGACCGCCGTGGTGCGCGAGGACCTCGGCTACCCGATCCTGGTCAGTCCGTTCGCGCAGTACATCGTCACCCAGGCCGTGCTCAACGTGGTGCAGGGCGAACGCTACCGCACCATCCCGGACGAAGTGAAGAAGTATGCGAGCGGCGCATATGGCCGGCTGGCGGCGCGCCCGTCGGACCGCTTCCTGGGGCGCGCCAACCTCGACCCGGGCGCCCTTGCACGCGAACGCGCAGGTTCACGCATCGAACCCTGGCTGCCACGGCTTCGGCGCGAGCATGGCCCGCATGTCGACGACGACACGCTGCTGCTGCATGCGTTCTACCCGCGCGACCTCGTCGCGGCGATCCAGCCGCTGCCCTCGCCGCTGCCGGCGCGCAGCACGCCGTTGCATGAACTCGTCGCCTGGCTCGCCACGCGCAAGGACGTCGAGTACGGCCGTATCCGCTTCGCCGACGTCGAGATGACCTTCGGCAACTAGCCGCGTCGAACGTCCGTGCCCGAGAGGCGGTCGGCCTGGGCAGGCTCGAACACCGGTCCGTGCGCGATGCGCTGCCAGTACGAGCGGTGCGCATCGCTGCCCTCCGGCCAATCCTGGAGGAACCGTTGCGTCCATGCGTGCGCGGGCCAGTGCAGGTCTGCCGCATGGACATGGACGTCCTCGATACCCTCGCCGCTGTCCTGCG
>JAIENF010000522.1 GCA_019751575.1 Burkholderiales bacterium | reverse complement strand
TGCAACGCCGGCATCCAGCCGCTGGTCGACCGCGCCACGGCGGCGCTGAAGACGGCTGGCGCAATGCCGCAGATGTTCGGCGTGCCGACCATCACCGACGGCATCGGCATGGGCACCGACGGCATGAAGTACTCGCTGGTGTCGCGCGAGGTGATCGCCGATGCGATCGAGTGCTCGGTGAACGGCCAGATGATGGACGGCGTGATCACCTTCGGCGGCTGCGACAAGAACATGCCGGGCTGCATGATCGCGCTGGCGCGCATCAACGTGCCCTCGATCTTCGTCTATGCCGGCACCATCAAGCCGGGCCGCTGGAAGGGGCAGGACCTCACCATCGTGTCCGCGTTCGAGGCGGTCGGCGCGTTCGCCGCCGGCAAGATGTCCGAGGAAGACTTCGTCGGCATCGAGAAGAACGCCTGCCCGAGCGTGGGCGCCTGCGGCGGCATGTATACCGCCAACACGATGTCCTCCTCGTTCGAGGCGATGGGCATGAGCCTGCTCGGCTCCTCGCAGATGTCCTCGCCCGATCCCGAGAAGGCCGATTCGGCCGCGCGGTCCGCCGAGGTGCTGGTGCAGGCGATCGGGAAGAACCTGCGCCCGCGCGACATCATCACCCGCAAGTCGATCGAGAACGCGGTGGCGCTGATCATGGCCACCGGCGGCTCGACCAATGCCGTGCTGCACTTCCTGGCCATCGCTTCGGCCGCCGACGTCGAGTGGACGATCGACGATTTCGAGCGCGTACGCCGGCGAGTGCCCGTGCTGTGCGACCTGAAACCGTCCGGCAAGTACGTGGCCGCCGACTTCCACCGCGCCGGCGGCGTGCCGGTCGTGCTGAAGATGCTGCTCGACAAGGGGCTGCTGCACGGCGACTGCATGACCATCACCGGCCGAACGATGGCGGAAGAACTCGCGCTGCATCCGACCACCCGCCGTGACGACCAGGACGTGATCCGTGCCTGGGACGACCCGATGTATGCCGAGGGCCACCTGGCCATCCTCAAGGGCAACCTGTCGCCCGAAGGCTGCGTGGCGAAGGTGAGCGGCCTGAAGCAGCGCAAGATCACCGGCCCGGCGCGCGTGTTCGACTCAGAGAACGAGGCGATGGCCGCGATCATGGCGCGGAAGATCGTCGCCGGCGATGTCCTGGTGATCCGCTATGAAGGTCCGAAAGGCGGCCCCGGCATGCAGGAGATGCTGGCGCCGACGGCGGCACTGATCGGCCAGGAGCTCGGCGATTCGGTCGGCCTGATCACCGACGGCCGGTTCTCGGGCGGCACCTGGGGCCTGGTAGTCGGCCACATCTCGCCCGAGGCGCAGGTGGGCGGCCCGATCGCCTTCGTCAAGGAAGGCGATTCGATCACCATCGACGCCGACAAACTGCTGATCCAGCTCAATGTCGACGACGCGGAGATCGCACGTCGCAAGGTCGGCTGGACGCCGCGGCCGCTGCGCTTCAACCGCGGGCTGATGGGCAAGTTCCTCCGCCAGGTGTCGAGCGCCAGCAAGGGGGCCGTGACCGACCTGTTCGAAGACTGACCATCCCCGCCTGCCCCTGCGCGGGGGCAGGCGGCGCTAAAGTTCCATCGCGGTTCCGCCGTTATCCGGACATCGACGTGCCTCGGAACCGCCTGAATGTCGCTTCAACCCCTTCGCAAGGACGATCTCCAGCTCGGAAAGCCGATCCCGTACTCGGTCTATGACAAGGACCGGGTGCTCCTGCTCGGCCATGGTTGCGTGATCGAGTCCGACGTCGTCCTGCAGTCGCTGCGCGACCAGGGCATGTTCAGCGACGACACCAAGCCGCAGGGCAAGGGGCTGCTGTACCGGCCGTCCGTGCTGGCCTCGCAGCTTGCCTCGAACGAAGGCGCCGAACGTCGAGGCCCCGCCACGGAAGACCTGCCGGTGGCGAAGGCGGTATCCGACATGCCCGAGGAAGCCCTGATCGGCTTCCTGGAAACCACGCTGCGCATGGGCGATCCGCTGCAGCTGCGTTTCGACGACGGCACCACCGACCGCTACCCGGTGCGACTGATCGGTGCGCTCGAGAAGCGCAGCCTGCTGGTGAGCCACCCGGTGGTCGACGGCTCGATGATCTACATGAAGGACGGACAGCGGCTGAAGGTCATGGCACTGCGCGGCAAGTTCGCCTACAGCTTCGACACGTCCGTGCTCAAGTGCCAGCTCGCGCCCTACCCTTACCTGCACCTGACACTGCCCGCCCATGTGCGCAGCACGTCGATCCGCAAGGCGCACCGGATCCAGCTGAACGCGGTGGCCTCGGTCGGCCGTGCTGGCCAGCGCGGCCGGGTCGCGTGCAACATGAAGGACCTGAGCATCGCGGGCATGCTGGTGTACGTGCCGCGCGAGCTCGCGGTGGTCGGTACCGCGGTCGAGGTCGCGTTCCGGCTCCAGGTCAGTGGCGAACCGATCACCTTCGACATGCCGGGGACGATCCGCAACGCCCGCGAGGCTGACGATGCCTCGAGCCAGTACCGCGCCTGCGGTCTCGAGTTCTGCGACCTCGACCGGCCCCAGCGCAACGCGCTGCAGCTGTTCATCTACGAGCGGATGCTCAGCGAGCTGTGACCCTGCCGGGGAATTCAGGATCGGCGGGTCAACCCCGCCTGCCGCAACGGCGTTACTGACTGGGCACGCGTCCGGCAATGCCGCCGACAGCGCGGCGTCGGATATACTTCCGCACGATTCATTCCGGAGGATTCAAATGAAGAACTGGGTTGGTTCTGTCGCGGTCGCCGCGATGCTGTCCGCCGGCGCGGTGTCCGGCGCCTTTGCGCAGGCCAAGGGTGCGCCCGCAAATCCCGCCGCCGGGAAAGAACTGCTGGCCAAGAGCGGCTGCCTGGCCTGCCACGCGGTCGACAAGAAACTGGTCGGCCCGGCACACCTCGACGTCGCGAACAAGTACCGCAACGTCAAGGGCGCGGAAGACAAGCTGGTCGCCCATGTGCTGAATGGCGGCGGCGGGGTCTGGGGCCCGATCGCGATGCCTCCGCACAAGCACATCGCGGAAGCCGACATCCGCTCCATGGTGCGCTACATCCTCACCTACAAGTAAGCGTGCCACGACCCTCGGGTCTTCTCGAAGCCGGCCATTGGCCGGCTTTTTCTTTTGGCGGCTCAGGACAGTCCTGCAGTACCCAGCGCCAGCACGATGTAGCGGCCGGCCTTCGCGAGCGTGACCAGCAGCAGGAAGGTCGGAAACGGCTCGCGCAGCACGCCGGCGACCACGGTCAGGGGATCGCCGATCACCGGCACCCAACTGAGCAGCAACGACCACCGGCCGTGGCGCCGGTACCAGCGGCCCGCACGGTCCATCGACGCCGGACCGACCGGAAACCAGCGCCGGTCGCGGTAGCGTTCGATGCCCCGGCCCAGCCACCAGTTGATGACCGATCCGAGCACGTTGCCGACGGTGGCCACCAGCACCAGGAGCCAGGGCTGCTGCTGCCCGGCCAGCAGCAGGCCGACCAGCACGGCCTCGGACTGCATCGGCAGCAACGTCGCGGCGACCAGTGCCGAGAGAAACAACAGGCTGAGTGCGGCGAAATCGGGCATGGGGCAATCGGCCGTGCGGCGGCATTTCGGGGCGTCGTCCGGGGCGAGGTCCCGCGCGTGCGGATGCTGGACGAGAATTTCCTTGTAGCCTAAGCTACTTGGCGCGGTTTCCTGAGACAATTTCAGGGATTTCGAAAAGCGTGCCGAGAACGGCCTGTCGGCCCTGCTCCCGGGGCACGCCTGCTCAAGTCCGAGTAATGCCATCCGTTAAGTCCGGATGTCCCCGAGAGGCTTGCTGTCCGTGTTCCGACTCGCCCTGCGTCGCGCCTTGCCCGGTGCCGGTTCCCCGGCCACCCAGCCTGTCCGCCCCGG
>JAIENF010000284.1 GCA_019751575.1 Burkholderiales bacterium | reverse complement strand
CCACCCGCACGCCGTGCCGGCGCGCTACCTCGACCACCTCGATGAACCCGCTGACGCCACCGATCTTGGTCACGCTGGGCTGGGCGATGTCGACTGCGCCGGCCTCGAACATGCGCTCGAAGTCGCCGGCGCTCATCGCGTTCTCGCCCGCCGACACCGGCATCCCGCACGCGCGGCGCACGCGCGCCAGCACCGGGAAATCCTCGGGCGGCCAGACCGGCTCCTCGAACCAGGCGAGACGGTGCGGACGCAAGCCCTCGGCGATGACCAGCGCTTCGTCGCCGGTCCACGGACAGTTGCAGTCCATCATCAGCGCGACCTCCGGCCCGGCCGCCGCGCGCGCGGCGGCGACCGCCTCGACCGTGATCTCGTGCAGCTTGACCTGTCGATAGCCGGCCGCGACCGCCCGTGCCGTATTGGCCGCCGCCAGCTTCGCATCGCCATAGCGCAGCAGGCTGGCATAGGCCGGCAGGCGTACACCTTCCTCAGCCTCCGCGCCCCGGCCACCGGGCAGCGCGGCCAGCAGCTTCCACAGCGGCTGGCCGGCGCGCTTGCCGGCGAGGTCCCAGAGCGCGATGTCCAGCCCCGACAGCGCGAACATCACCGGCCCGGTGCGCCCGAGCAGGTGCAGCTTGCGCGTCAGGTCGTTGCGGATACCTGCGATGTCCGCCTCGTCGCGCCCCACCGCGAGCGGGGCGACCAGCGCATGCAGCGCGGTGCGGGTGGCCGGCCAGACCGCGAAGCCGAACGCCTCGCCCCAGCCGACCAGCCCGTCCTCGGTCTCGACGCGAACCAGCAGCGTCTCCATCTGGCGCGGCTTGCCGCCGAACATCGGCTTCGGCCCGCCCATCTCGAACGGCAGGGTCACTGCCACGGTATCGACCGATCGGATCGTCATCTGCGCTGTCCCTGCCCCTATTCCGGCTTCGCGCCGGACTCCTTCACCACCTTCGCCCATTTCGCGGTCTCGGCGACGATCCAGCTGCCGAACTGCGCGGGCGTGCCGCCGGCCATGTCGAAGCCGAGCTCCTGCAACCGCTCCTGCGTCTCGCGCCGCTGCAGTCCGCGCATCACCGCCGCATTCACCCGCTCGACGTAGTCCTTCGGCAGGCGCGCCGGGCCGACCAGCCCGTTGATGGTCGCGGCATCCACGCCCGGCAGCCCGCTCTCGGCGAAGGTCGGCACGTCAGCCATGCCGCTGAAGCGCTTCGGCGAAGTGATGCCGAGCGCGCGCAGCTTGCCGCTCGCCGCATGCTGGCGTCCGCCACTGGGCGTGGTGAACACCATGGTGATCTGGCCACCGAGCACCTCGCCGATCGACTGCCCCGCGCCCTTGTAGGCGATGTGCTGCAGGTCGATGCCGGCCACCGAACGCAACTGTTCGCCGGCCAGGTGCACGGCGGTGCCATTGCCGGCCGAGCCGAAGGTGAGCTTGCCCGGCTGCGCCCTGGCCAGCGCGACCAGTTCCTTCACGCTGCTCGCGCGCACCGCCGGATGCACCAGCAGCACCAGCGGCGAGGTCGCCACCAGCACGATCGGAGAGAAATCCTTCAGCGTGTCGTAGGGCAACTTGCCGAGCAGGCTGGGGTTGATCAGGAAAGCCGCGTCGATCATGCCGATCGTGTGGCCATCGGGTGCCGCCTGCGCGACGATCTGGGTGCCCAGCGTGCTGCTGGCCCCGGGACGGTTGTCGACCAGCACCGTCTGGCCGAACGCCTCGGACACGAACGGCGCGACGATGCGCGCAAGCGTGTCGGTGCCACCGCCCGGCACGTAGGGAACGATCAGGCGGATCGGCCGCACGATCTTCGTGTCCTGCTGCGCCTGCACCGGGGCGAGCGACGCACACAGGGCCAGGGCAGCAGCAATGCCCACGGCGAACCTGGCCTTCGGCTGCCGCAGCGTCGCGGCCGGTCGTGCGCTTGCTTGCATCGAAATCCTCCTCCGCGGATCGCTGGCCGTCCGGCTCCCTCCGCCTTGCCTGTCGACGACCCCGTGACGGAGCCGCATCCGGCTTCCAGTCTAAACGCACGGCCATTGCGCTGCGCGGTCATGCAATGACTACAATGACAGCAGGCCGGACCACACATACAACAATCCCGAAGGAGGGGAACCATGCAGAAGATCCAGCGTCTCGCCGTCAGGCCCAGCCCGATCACCGCCGCCTGCGCGCTCGCCCTTGCGGCAATCGGTGCTGCGTCCGGCTCGATCGTCCCCGCGGCCTTCGCACAGGATTTCCCGTCGAAGCCGATGCGCTTCCTGGTGCCGTTCCCGCCCGGGGGCACCGGCGACACCGTCGGCCGCGTGATCTCGCAGCAACTGTCGAAGGCGCTCGGGCAGCCGGTCGTGGTCGAGAACCGCACCGGCGGCAACACGGTGATCGCGACCGAGCTTCTGGTGCGCTCCCCGCCCGATGGCCATACCTTCAACATCATCGCCACCAGCTTCACGGTGAACCCGGCCGCGTACGCCAAGCTGCCCTACGACTCGGCGAAGGACTTCGCCGGCCTCACGCGCCTGGTGCACAACCCGCTGATCATCTGCACCAACCCGGCGCTGCCGGTGAAGACCGTGAAGGAACTGGTCGCCCTTGCGCAGAAACGCCCGGACGAACTGACCTGGGGCGTGTCCAGCGCACTGGGCGGCGGACGCATCGCCGGCGAACTGTTTTCGCAGACCGCGAAGATCCGCATGACCAACGTCGCCTACGGCGGCGGTGCGCCGGCGACCAGCTCGGTGCTGGGCGGCCACACCAGCATGCTGATCGGCAACGTGCTCGACTGCTCGCCCTACGTGGCCAGCGGCCGCATGCGGCCCATCGCGGTCACCTCCCTTCAGCGTGCGGACACGCTGAAGCAGGTGCCCACCGTCGCCGAATCCGGCTACCCCGGATTCGAGGCCGTCAACTGGTTCGGCGCGGTCACGCGCGCCGGCGTGCCCAGGCCGATCGTCGATCGCCTGAACGCCGAGATGCTGCGTGCACTGAAGATGCCGGAAGTGATCGAGACCTTCGCCAAGCTCGGACTGAGCACCGGCGGCATGTCGCCGGCGGAGTTCGACAGCTTCCTTCGGGTCGAGACCGAGCGCGCCGGCAAGATCGTGCGCGCCCTCGGGCTGAAGGCGGACTGACCGGCGCATCGGCGCGCGCGGCTGCGCCGGGTCGCCACCGTCGGTACGGTGGTGGCCCGGCGCCCGACTACCGCACGGCCGTGGCGTCCGTGGGCACCGCCCCGCCGGACAGTTCGCGGTATACATGCCAGCTCGCATGCCCGATGACTGGCACGATCAGCGCAAGCGGCAGGAAACGCGCAAGCATGCCCAGGCCCACCAGCACGGCGATCGTCGCCGCCCAGCGCAGCACCGTACCCGCATTGGTGCGCGCCGCCTGGAAGCTCCAGATCATCGCCGACAGCACGTCCACCGGACGGTCGACCATCATCGGCAGCGAAGTGATGCCGGTCGCGAACACCAGCCAGGCGAAGCCGCCGCCGACCAGGAAGTAGACCGCGAAGAACACGAAGCCCTCCGGATCCTGCGCCAGCCCCGCCGCGAGTCCGGACAGGCTGGTCGCCGGCTGGTCGAAGAACAGCGCGACCAGCACCACCGAAACCCGGACCCAGGCCGCCAGCAGCAGGGTGAGGATCACGCCGTAGATCGCGACCTGGCCGAAGTTGAAGCGCCAGGCAGTGAGCGAGGCGACGAACGAGTCACGCAGCGTGACCGGCATCGCTGCCGTCGCGGCCCGGCTCCGGTCGCGCGACAGCGCATACAGCCCGATCGCCAGGAACGGCGCGACCAGCGTGAAGCCGGTGACGAAGGCGAGCATCCAGGCACCGTCGCGCATGTACGCCTCGAGCACGAAGGCCATCGCCACGAACAT
>JAIENF010000075.1 GCA_019751575.1 Burkholderiales bacterium | reverse complement strand
CAGGATGCGCTCGAACACCTTGCCGTCGACCCGCGGCACGAGCAGGGTGGTGCCGGCCTTGCCGTCGAAATCGCCCTGCTTGACGATCGCGGAGAGCGAGCCGCGGGTCGCCTTGTCGATCGCCAGCGCGGAAGCGGACAGCTCGCGCGCCTGGAACACGCCGACCACGGCGCACGCGCTCTTCAGCTTCTCGGGGCTGCCGGTCTTTATGCTAAATTCCATCTGATGTCCCTCGCTCAGGTAACTGTTCTGGCCGCAGCCATGTTGCGGCCCATTATCGGCGTGCGGTCTCTCCCAAGTCAAAACGATCGGGCTGTTGCCGCCACCGCCCCGTTCTTCTCCCGCCCGACCGCGCGGGCGTCCTGCCTGTGGCAGCGGAACCGGTTTCCGCAGGGCCGGTCCCTGCGCAGCCTGCCGCTGCTGCTGCTGGTGACGCAGCCGATGCAGAGGTTCCCGCTGCCGAGGTTGCCCGCCAGGTGATCTTCTACCGATCGCAGTTGCGCGAATTTTTCCTCACCGCCTCCGCGGTGTGTGCGGTGCTGCTCGCGATCATGGTCACCACCCAGTTCATCCGCCTGCTCGGGATGGCGGCCGGGGGCAAGTTCGCCGCGGACGGGGTCGCCGCGATCCTCGGTTTCACCGCCTTCAATTACCTGCCGATCGTCCTGTCGCTCACGCTGTTCATCACGGTGCTGAGCTGCCTGTCGCGCATGCACCGGGACTCCGAGATGGTCGTGTGGTCGGCAAGCGGCGTGTCGCCCACGGCCTGGATCGGGCCGGTGCTGGCGTTCGCGCTGCCGCTGTCGCTGGTCATCGGTGCCCTCAGCCTGGGCTTGTCGCCCTGGGCGAACCAGAAGAGCGACGAGTTCCGGCGCCAGCTCGAATCGCGCGACGAGTCGGCGAGCGTCTCGGCCGGGGTGTTCCGCGAGTCGCGCGGGGGCGACCGGGTCTATTTCGTCGAGTCGGTATCGCGCGAGGACAACACGGTCGGCAACGTGTTCGTCCATTCGGTGCAGAACCAGAAGGTCGGAAGCATGGTCGCGCGCCGGGGATTCCTCGAGACGCGCGAGAACGGCGACCGTTTCCTGGTGCTGGAGCAGGGGCGCCGCTATGAAGGCGAACCCGGCTCGGCGGAGTTCCGCACCACCGTGTTCGAGCGCTACGCGGTCCGCATCGAGACCGCTGAATCGCGCAGCGGGAACCGGCCCGTCAAGGGCATCCCGACCCTCGAACTGCTGGCCAACCCGATCCCTGCGCACATCGCCGAGTTCACCTGGCGCTGCGGCCTGCCCATCATGGCCGTGATCCTCGCGCTGGCTGCGATACCCCTGTCCCATGTCAATCCGCGGGTCGGCCGGTCGCTCAACTATGTGTTCGCGATCATGCTCTACATGCTCTACAGCAACCTGCTGTCGATCGTGCAGGCGTGGATCGCGCAGGGCCGCCTGGCGCCTGCGATCGGCTTCTGGGTCGTGCATGCGGTGATGCTGGCGGTGGCGCTGGCGATGTTCTCCCGGCATGCGTTCGCGCTGTCCTGGCCGCGGCTGCGCTGGCCGGGGGGCGGCCGTTCGTCGTCCGGCCCGTCCGGCTGAGGCGCGCGGGCCTTGGTCGTCATCAGCCGTTACCTCCGGCGCGAGGTCTACACCACGACCGCGCTGGTGGTGGTTGCGCTGCTCGCGCTGTTCGCCCTGTTCGACCTGATCGGCGAACTCGACGAGATGGGAGAGGGGGCCTATCGGCTGCGCGACATGTTCCTCTTCGTCGTGCTGAACGTCCCGGGCCACCTGTACGAAGTGCTGCCCGTGGCGGCGCTCATCGGCACCACGTTCGCGCTGACGCAGATGGCCCAGCAATCCGAGTACACCGTGATCCGGGCTTCGGGGGTCTCCGCCTGGCGCATGGCCCTCGTCCTCGTGCGCGCCGGCGTGACCCTCGCGCTGATCGGCGTGCTGGTCGGCGAGGCGCTGGCTCCCGTCTCGGAGCGGGCCGCCCAGGCGCTTCGGCTGCAGGCGAAGTCGGCGGTGGTGGCCCAGGAGTTCCGGTCCGGCCTGTGGGTGAAGGACGGCAACAGTTTCATCAACGTGTCGCAGGTGACGCCCGAGCCGCGGCTGATCGGCCTTCGCGTCTACGAATTCGATGCCGCCTGGCGCCTGACGCGCGTCTGGTTCGCGCGGGAAGGACGCTACCTCGGCGACAACCGCTGGCAGATGGACGACGTGAACGAAACACGGTTCGAAGGCGATCGGGCGATCGTCGAGCGCGCGGCCGCGCGCGAATGGACTTCAGTGCTGACGCCATCGCTGTTGACGGTCCTGCTGGTCAAGCCCGACGAGATGTCGGCGGTCAGCCTGTGGCAGTACGTACTTCACCTGCGCGGCAGCCAGCAGGCGGCCAGCCGCTACGAGATCGCGCTCTGGCGCAAGGCGGCGTATCCGCTGGGCATCGTCGTGATGCTGGTCCTGGCGCTCCCGTTCGCGCAGCAGGCGCGGCGGGCAAGCGCAGGCCCGCGCATATTCGCCGGCATCATGCTGGGG
This sequence comes from Burkholderiales bacterium, assembly GCA_019751575.1. Taxonomy (GTDB): domain Bacteria; phylum Pseudomonadota; class Gammaproteobacteria; order Burkholderiales; family CAIKXV01; genus CAIKXV01. Next base: position 1,344 of record JAIENF010000075.1, on the reverse strand, counting down.
CTGGCGTTCTTCTTCCTGAACACGCTTGCCTCGCACGCCGGCTGGCTCTACGACTGGCCGCCGCCGCTCGCGGCGCTGCTGGCGCCCGTGTCCTTCCTGGCGGTCGCGCTGGGACTCGTCGCGTACTTCGAAAGACGCTGAGCGGACGCGTCGGGGCGCGCAGGCCCGCGCGGACAGCCGCGGATCAGGACTCGACGTGCACCAGGCGCGTGCCTGCCAGGCGGTCGTGCAGGAACTGCCGGTCACGGTCGACCAGCGCCCAGGCCAGGCCGATGCCGGCGGCGAGCACGCTCGGCCAGGCGAGCAGGTAACGGCGCAGCGCCCGCCGGTGGTCGACCGCTGCGTCGTCGGGACCGACCAGGCGCAGGCGCCAGGTGCGCATCGGCAGCGTCTGGCCACCGCGGGTCCAGAACCAGCTGAAATAGGCGCCCAGCACGAGCAGGATCCACGCGCGTAACAGCCAGAGCGCCCAGCCTTCGGCGGCGAAGCTGCCGGTCGCGAGCTTGAGCGGCAGCAGGAAGGCCAGGCCGGCCAGCAGCAGCAGCGCCAGCACGATCAGGCCTTCGTAGACGAGGCAGCTCAGGCGGCGCAGGAGCGTTGCGGACGGGGCTGGGGCCGACACCTTCGGGACCGCGCTACTGCGGGGCAGCGGGATTCGGGGCCGTGCTGCCGCCGTCGGCCGCCGCCGGGGCGGGAACCGCCAGCTGCCTCGCTTCCTGCCAGCGGCGGGCGAGATCCTGGCGCTGCTCGGCCGGCAGCTTGCTGAGCTGCTGGTAGTTCTTGCGCGCCCGCTCGCGATCTTCCGGTGACAGCTGCGACCACTCGGACAGCCGCGACTTCACGCGTTCACGCTGCTCGGCCGTCATCGTGGCCTGCTGCTGCGCGATGCCCACCAGCTTGCGGCGGGTCTGCACGCCGAGGGAATCCCAGTTCTCCTCGAGCGGCGCCAGGAATGCCTTCTGCGGCCGGGTCAGTTGCGCCCAGGTCGGTGCCCGTGCGGGCGTCGCACTGGCTGCATGGGCCAGCCCGGCGGACGCTGGCGGCAGCGGCAGGAGCGCCTGGCCTGCCAGGAGCGCCAGCGCGAGCATCGCCGACAGGCAGAGGCGGCCACTGGCACCGCTGGCGCTGGCGCGCCTGCGTGCCCGGGCCGGGCTCCGGCTGTGCCTGTCGGCGGGGGCTACTGCTGCGGGTCGACTGGACGTTGCAGCCATGTGTCGAACCCGTTTTCGATGTAGGCCGTCACCGGCAGGTCATCCGCGAGGATGGCGAGGTCGAGTGCGGCCGCTGCATCGCCTTCCGCATCGGTTCCGAACTCGGTGAGCGTGACGCCGGAAATCGCCAGCG
>JAIENF010000595.1 GCA_019751575.1 Burkholderiales bacterium | reverse complement strand
GGATCGGCGTCGGCCATGCCCGGCCCGGTCATCAGGCAGTGGTGGATCGGCAGCAGCAGTTCGCCGGTCACCGACAGCGGCGTCGCCAGCAGCAGGTCCAGCGTTCGGCCGACCGCGCCCTCGGTGGAGTTCTCGACCGGTACCACGCCATAGTGCGACGTGCCGGCCTCGACTTCGCGGAACACCTCGTCGAAGGTCGCGCAGGCGCGCCGCTCGACCAGCGTGCCGAACTGGCGGATCACCGCCTCTTCGCTGTACGTGCCGGCGGGCCCGAGGTAGGCCACCGCGAGCGGCGCCTCGATCGCGCGGCAGGCACCCATGATCTCGATGAACACGCGGCGCAACGACTCTGAAGGCAGCGGGCCGGGATTGGCTGCGGCGAGCCGGTCGAGCACCTGCGCCTCGCGATCGGGCCGGTACACCGGCCCGGTGCCCTTAAGGTGGCCGATTTCCCCGGCGATGCGCGCCCGTTCGTTCAGCAGCCCGAGCAGTTGCGTGTCGATCGCATCGACCCGGCCGCGCAGCGCCGTGAGGGCTTCGGGGACGGCAGGCGACACGCCATGGCCGGTACCGGCCGGCATCGGCGCACCTGCCGCCGGTGTCTGTGCAACCGCTCCGGCCCGTGCAGGGCGTTCGCTGCGGGACGCGCTCATCGCAACCTCGATCCTCTCCTGGATTTCAGATCGTACCGCAAGGCCGGACCGCGGCCTCAGCCATGGCGCCGTTCGAACTCGCGCATGAACGCGAGCAGCGCCTCGACACCCGCCTTCGGCATCGCGTTGTAGAGGGACGCACGCATCCCGCCCACCGATCGGTGCCCTTTCAGCTGCTCCAGGCCGGCCGCCTCGGCCTCTTCGAGGAAGCGATCGTCCAGCTTCGCGTCGCGCAGCGTGAACGGCACGTTCATCAGGGAACGGTCCGCAACCGCCACCGGGCAACGGTAGAACTCGGTGGTGTCGAACAGGTCATACAGCAGCTTCGCCTTGTCGGCGTTGCGGCGGGCGATCTCGCCCAGGCCACCGAGCTCGTGCAGCCAGTCGAACACCAGGCCGGCGATGTAGATCGCCCAGGTCGGCGGCGTGTTGTACATCGACTCGCTGGCCGCCTGCACCGCGTAGTCGAGCATCGCGGGCGTCGACTTCGGCGCACGGCCGAGCAGGTCCTCGCGCACGATCACCACCGTCAGCCCGGCGGGCCCGATGTTCTTCTGCGCACCCGCATAGATGACCCCGAACCGCGAGACATCGATCGGCCCCGACAGGATGTCCGAGGACATGTCGCAGACCAGCGGCACGCGGCCGGCGTCGGGCACCTCGTGGAACTGCACGCCCCCGATGGTCTCGTTGGACGTGTAGTGCAGGTAGCTGGCGGCCGGATCGCAGGCCCAGGTGCCGCGCGCCGGGATGCAGGTGTACTTCGACGCCGCCGCACTGGCCACGACATTCACCGGCCCCGACTTGCGTGCCTCGTCGATCGCCTTCTTCGACCACTGCCCGGTGTCGAGGTAATCGGCGCCCGAACCCTCGCTGCGCAGGTTCATCGGCACCATCGCGAACTGCAGCGTGGCACCGCCCTGGAGGAACAGCACCTTGTACCCGTCCGGGATGCCCATCAGCGAACGCAGGCCGGCTTCGGCACGCGCCGCGATCTCGATGAACGCGTCGCTGCGGTGGCTCATCTCCATCACGGACAATCCGCGCCCGCCCCAGCTCAGCATCTCGGCCGCCGCGCGCTCGAGCACCGGCTCGGGCATCACGCCCGGGCCGGCACTGAAGTTCAGCACCCGCTTCATGCCGAAGGCGCGCCGCCGCCGGAATTGCCGCCCTCGCCTGTCGGCGGGTCGCCGGCCGCATCGTCCCCCGCGTCCGGCTCGACGGCGCCCGTGCCGTTGCCGGCGTCGTCATCGGAATCGACGACGGTCTCCAGCCCGGCCAGCTTCTCGCCCTCGTCCAGCGCGATCAGCGTGACGCCCTGGGTGGAGCGGCCCATCTCGCGCACCTCGGATACCCGGGTGCGGATCAGCACCCCGCCCGTGGTGATGAGGATGATCTGGTCGACCGGCGCGACCAGCCTCGCCGCGACCACCTTGCCATTGCGTTCGCTGGGCTGGATCGAGATCATGCCCTGCGTGCCACGGCCGTGGCGGGTGTACTCGATGACCGGCGAACGCTTGCCGAAGCCGTTCTCGGTCGCGATCAGCACCGACTGCCCGTTGGCTTCGTCGGCCACCAGCAGCGAGATCACCCGCTGCCCTTCCGGCAGGCGCATGCCGCGAACGCCGCGCGCGGTGCGGCCCATCGGACGCACGTCGCGCTCGTCGAAGCGGACCGCCTTGGCGCCATCGGAGAACAGCATCACGTCCTGGGTGCCCGACGTGAGCGCGACACCGACGAGGTAGTCGTCCGGATCGAGGTCGATCGCGATGATCCCGGACGTGCGCGGCCGCGAGAACTCCGACAGCGGCGTCTTCTTCACGGTGCCGTCGGCGGTCGCCATGATCACGAACCGGTGGTCGTCGAACGCCTTCACCGCGAGGATCGCGTTGATCTTCTCGCCGTCGGCCAGCGGCAGCAGGTTCACGATCGGCTTGCCCCGGCTCTGCCGGCCGCCCTGCGGCACGTTGTAGACCTTGATCCAGTAGACCCGGCCGCGGCTCGAGAAGCACAGGATGTAGTCGTGCGTGTGCGCGACGAACATCTTCTCGATGAAGTCGTCGTCCTTGGTGCCGGTCGCCTGCCGGCCGCGGCCACCGCGCCGCTGCGCCTGGTAGTCGGCCACCGGCTGCGCCTTCATGTAGCCGCCATGCGAGAGCGTGACCACCACGTCTTCCGGCGTGATGAGGTCTTCCATGTTCACGTCTTCGGCGTTCTGCACGATCTCGCTGCGCCGGTCGTCGCCGAACTGGTCGCGGATCGCCGTCAGCTCGTCGGAAATGATGCCGGTGACCCGCTCGGGCCGCGCCAGGATGTCGAGCAGGTCTGCGATACGGGCCATCACCTCGTGGTATTCGCCGGTGATCTTGTCCTGTTCGAGCGCGGTCAGCCGCTGCAGGCGCATGTCGAGGATCGCCTGGGCCTGTACCTCGGACAGCCGGTAGCCCTGCGCCTGCAGTCCGAACGCGGCGTCGAGCCCGTCGGGCCGGGAGATCGCGGTACCGCCGACCACCCCCTGCATCGCACGGTTGAGCATCTCTTCGACCACCGGCGACCGCCAGGCGCGCGACATCAGCGCCGCCCTTGCCTCCGCAGGCGAAGCAGCCGCCTTGATCAGCGCGATCACCTCGTCGATGTTGGACATCGCGACCGCGAGGCCTTCCAGCACATGGCCCCGCTCGCGTGCACGCTTCAGGTCGTACACGGTGCGCCGGACCACCACCTCGCGCCGGTGGCGCAGGAAGGCGTCGAGCATCTGCCGGATGTTCAGCAGCCGCGGCTGGCCATCCATCAACGCAACCATGTTCACGCCGAAGCTGTCCTGGAGCTGGGTCTCCTTGTACAGGTGGTTCAGCACCACCTCGGGGACCTCGCCGCGCTTGAGTTCGATCACCGCGCGCATGCCGGACTTGTCGGATTCGTCGCGGATCTCGGAGATGCCCTCGAGCCGCTTCTCGCGCACCAGTTCGCCGACGCGCACCAGCAGGTGCGCCTTGTTGACCTGGTATGGCAGTTCGTCGATGACGATCGCCTGGCGCTGGCCGCGGTCGATGTCCTCGAAGTGGGTGCGGCCGCGGATCACCACGCGCCCGCGCCCCGTACGGTATGCGTCGCGGATGCCGGACATGCCGTAGAGGATGCCGCCAGTCGGAAAGTCGGGTGCCGGCAGGTGTTCCATCAGGCCATCGATGTCGATGTCCGGATTGGCCAGCAGCGCG
>JAIENF010000473.1 GCA_019751575.1 Burkholderiales bacterium | reverse complement strand
CCCCGCCCTACTGCGGCGAGGTCGGCGTGTGTTCGATGGGCATCTCGGGGGAATTGCCGGATGTGCGCGCCGGCGTGCCCCTGCACGCTACAATCACCTGACGGGCAATTCAGCCCGAGCCCACCCGACAGCAGAAGGAAAGCACGCCATGACCATTGATGTCCGCTCGCTGTTCAGCGCATTCGCGGTCGGGACCAGCCTTGCCGCCGGCACTGGTGCCGCATGGTCGGCCGCGGCCGAGTTCCCGGCAAAGCCGATCCGACTGATCATCCCGTTCGCCGCAGGCAGCGCCACCGACGTCTCGGCGCGCCTGTTCGGCACGGAACTCGCGAAGCAGATGGGCCAGCAGGTCGTCGCCGACAACCGGGCCGGGGCCGGCGGTGCGATCGGCATGCAGGCACTGGCCACCTCGGCAGCGGACGGCTACGTGATCGGCTATGCCGGGCCGGGTCCGCTCGCCATCAATCCTGCGATCACGCCGTCACTGCCGTACAACGTCGCGCGCGACTTCCAGCCGGTGTCGCAGGCCGTGGAGGCAGCCCTGCTGGTCGCGGTGACGACGGCGCTGCCCGTGAAGGACATCAAGGGCCTGATCGCGATCGCTCGAAAGCGCCCGGGCGAACTGAGCAACGCGTCGGCTGGCACGGGCACCATCGGACACCTCGCCGGCGAGTACTTCAAGATGCTCACCAACACGAACATCCTGCACGTGCCCTACAAGGGCGGAGCCCAGGCAACGGCGGACGTGATGGCCGGGCATGTGCAGATGCTGTTCGATCCGCTCACCGGGGTGGGCGTGCACATTCAATCGGGCCGGCTGCGCGCCCTGGCGGTGACCGGACCCAAGCGGCTGGCCGCCTTTCCGAACTTGCCGACGGTGGCAGAGTCCGGCGTCCCTGGCTTCGAAGTGATGACCTGGGGAGGCATCCTCGCCCCCGCCGGCATTCCCCGGAACGTCCTTGACCGCCTGAACGCGGAGATGCAGCGGGCGGTCAGGTCGCCAGTGATCATCGAGCGCTACGGTGCCCTCGGTGCCACGCCGGTGGCCGGGACGCCCGAACAGTTCGCGGAACTGATCCGGAGCGAGACTGCCAAGTGGGCGAAGGTCGTGAAGTTCGCGCAGGTGCAGCCGAACTGATCCCCATGCCCGGGCAGTCGTCGGCAGGGCCTTCGCCACGGCGCGCCCGCCCGGATGTCGCTGCGATCGAAGCGCTGTTCAGCCGCGAGCGCCTCTGGCAGGCCTTCCTGGACATCGAGGCCACGCTGGCGGAGGTGCAGGCCGAACTCGGCATGATCCCCGCAACGGCAGCGGCCGAGATCCGACGCAGGGCCGACCTCGACGCGATCGGTCCGGCGACGCTCGCCGCGGACATCGCTCGAACCCGTGCGCCGATCCACTCGATCGCGCGCGCGCTGGCGCAGGCCTGCGACGGAGATGCCGGCGACTACGTGCACTGGGGAGCCACCACGCAGAACCTCACCCAGACCGGCCGTACCCTCCTGATGCGCGAAGCACACGATGCGCTGCTGGCGCTGCTCGGCGACATCCTCGTCCGCATGGCCGGGCTGGCCGAGGCCAGCGCCGACATGCTGACCGCCGGGCGCACGAACCACAGGCATGCGCTTCCGATCACCTTCGGACTCAAGGTCGCGGGGTGGATCGAGGAAATGCTGCGCCACGTGGACCGGCTTCGCGGCGCCGAGCCGAGGGTGTTCGTCTCGCTCTGGGGCGGCGCGCTCGGGGCGATGCACGCGTTCGGCGAGCACGGACCCGAGATCAACCGGCGGCTGTCCCGGCGCCTCGGGCTGGCGCCGCTGGCGGTGCCCTCGCGGGCAGGCACCGACCACGTGGCCGAATACGTGATGCTGCTGGCGCTGCTGGGCACCACGTTCTCCAAGATCGCGCGCGAACTCTATGCACTCATGGCCGACGAGATCGAGGAGGTGTCCGAGTCGCTCGGAGAGGACGTCGTCGGTTCCAGCACCATGCCGCAGAAGGTGAATTCGAAGGTAGCCGTGCAGGTCATCGCGCTCGCAGGCCGATTGCGCAGCCAGGTGCCGCTGGCCCTCGAGGCCATGCAGCCCACGCACGAAGGCGATGCCGCCAACAACCAGATGATGTACTGGCTGATGGAGGGCACGGGACCGCTCGCCTACGCGGTCGCCTGGGAGATGGACCAGTTGCTTGCCTGCCTGCGCCTGCATCCCGACCGGATGCTGCACAACCTCGAACGCTCGGCCGGGGCGATCGCCGCGGAGAACGCGATGATGCTGCTCGCGCCGGCGCTCGGCCGCGGCGCCGCCCATGACCTGCTCCACCATGCGCTGGAGGAAGCGCAGACCGCAGGCGGCCCGCTCGTCGACCGCCTGCTCGTGGACGAACGCGTACGCCGGTCGGTCGACGAAGCGGCGCTGCGCGCGGCGCTGGATCCGGCTGGATACACGGGACGCAGTGCCGACATGGCTCGCGAGATGGCCGCGGCCGCGCGTGCCGCCGCGGCGCGCCTGCACGGCTAGGAAGTCAGAGCCGCAGCAGTCGCGCCGCGTTGCCCCACAACACCGCCTGCCGGCCCGCATCGTCGAGCACGCTGATCTCGTGCACCACGCCGACCGGGTCGTTGTGCGCGATGTCGAAGCAGTAGTCGCTGCCCATCAGGATGCGCTCGACCCCCACCAGCTTCACCAGGTAGTCCATCACCTCTGGGCAGTAGCTGATGGTGTCGTAGGTGAACCGCTTCAGGTACTCGCTCGGCGCGCGCGGCAGGTGCTTGCATTCGGGGCGTACCTTGAAGCCCTGGTCGAGGCGACCGCGCAGGATCGGCAGCGCGCCGCCAGCGTGGGGCAGCGACACCTCGAGCTTCGGGAATGCGTCGAGCACGCCACCGAAGATCAGGTGCGATGCGGCGATCGCGACCTCGAACGGATTGCCGAGCGTGTTGATCAGGTACCACTGCTTGAGCCGCTCGTTGTTGATCATCATCGGGTGCAGGAACAGCGGCAGCCCGAGGTCTGCCATGCGTTCGTAGACCGGGAAGAAGCTGCGGTCGGACAGCTCCCGGTCGCGCACGGCAGTGGCCATGTAGATGCCGCGGATGCCCGGCAGCTTCGCCGCGCGCTCGAGCTCCTCCAGCGCGAGGCTCGGGTTCTGGAACGGCAGGTGGGCGAAGCCGATGAAGCGGTCGGGATGCGCCACGTGCGCGGCGCTGATCGCGTCGTTCACCGCCACGGACAATTGCAGGCCGAGCTCGTCGTCGGCCCAGTAGACCATCGGCTGGGTCATCGACAGCGCATGCATGTCGATGCCCATGCGGTCCATGTAGGCCAGTCGTTCGCCCAGGTCGATGAAGCCCGAGGTGATCGGGCCGGTGCGCAGGTTGAGGCCCACCTGGATGAAGCGCGCGCCGGATGCATCGCTGGTGACCGTGGTGCCGCAGCGGCCGCCATGCTTCGCCACCAGCTCGATGAATCGCTCGGGGAAGAAGTGGGCGTGGGTGTCGATGTTCGGCATGGCGGTCCTCGGCTCAGCGCTCAGTTGAGTGTAATCTTCGCCGTGCGGACGACCCGGGCCCACTTCTCGAGCTCGGCCTTGATGAACGCGGAGAACGCCTCGGGCGGCATGCCGCCCGGCTCTGCACCATCCGCTGCAAGGCGCTGGCCGACGTCGGGCAACAGCAGCGCCTTCGCGACTTCGGCGTGCATCCGGCCCACCGCCTCGCGCGGCGTCCCTGCGGGCGCGAACAGCGCATACCAGAAGATCGCTTCGTATCCGGGCACGCCAGCCTCGGCGATGGTCGGTACGTCCGGCATCGCCGCGGCGCGCTTCGCCCCGGTGACGCCGATCGCGCGCAACCGGCCCGAGCGCAGG
>JAIENF010000049.1 GCA_019751575.1 Burkholderiales bacterium | reverse complement strand
TGGTGTTCCTGGTCTCGGACTTCATCAGCGAGGGTGACTGGGCGAATGCGCTCGACCTGCTCGCGCGGCGCCATGAGGTGGTCGCGGTGCGCCTGTTCGACCCGCTCGAGATGGCGTTGCCCGACCTCGGGCTGGTGGTGATGCAGGATGCGGAAAGCGGCGAGCAGCTGTTCGTCGACACGCACGACAAGGAGTTCCGCCGCCGCTTCGCGCAGGTGGCCGAGGCACGCGAAGCTGTCCTGCGCGCGACATTGTCGCGGCTCGGCGTCGATTGCCTGGAACTGGCCACCGGCGAGCCGATCGACGAGGCCTTGCTGCGCTTCGCCGACGCCCGGAAGCGACGCAGCCAGCTCTCGGCAGGCAGTGTCACGAACCGCGCGATGCTGCGTGCGAAGGCAGCGCGGGCCGGCAGCCCGTCGTTTGCTGCACCGGCCTGACCGCCGGCCGCCGCGCATGCCCGATCTCTCCGCCTTGCTGCCCGCCTGGCTGTCCGGCGCAGGAACAGGCGCCTGGCTGACATTCCAGTGGCCGCGCCTGCTGTGGTTGCTGCTGCTGGTCCCGCTGCTGGCGGCGGCGCACACCTGGTTCGATGCCCGGCGCCGGGGTTCGGCCACTGCGTACGCCCTGCTCGAACCCGTCGATGCTGCAGGCGCCGGCCTCGCGCCGAGCCGCTGGCGGGAGCGGATTCCGCGCCTGTTCTGGATCGCCGCGCTGACCGCCCTCGTGCTGGCGATCGCCCGGCCGCAGGCGATCGTGCCGTTGCCGACCCGGATGGAGACCGTGATCCTTGCGATGGACGTGTCCGGCAGCATGCGCGCCACCGACCTCAAGCCCAACCGGATTGCTGCAGCACAGGATGCAGCAAAGGCATTCATCGCCGACCAGCCGGACCATGTGCGGATCGGCCTCGTCGCGGTCGCCGGCACGGCGGCGCTGACCCAGGCACCGACGCGAGACCGCGCAGAACTGACCCAGGCGCTGGACCGGATCCAGCTGCAGCGCGGCACCGCGATCGGCAGTGGACTGCTGATCTCGCTGGTCACCCTGATGCCGCATTCCGGCATCAATGCGGACGAGATCATCAACGGCCCGCGGCCCGGCGACGCGACCCCGGGCAAGGAACTCTGGTGGCGGAAGAAGGCCGAGGCACCGGCCTTCGAGCCGGTCGAGCCCGGATCGAACGGCCAGGCGGCGATCGTGCTGCTGTCCGACGGCCAGAGCAATACCGGACCGGACGTGATGAAGGTGGTCCAGCTGGCGGCCGAGCGCGGCGTGCGGATCTTCACCGTCGGCATGGGTACGCCGGAAGGAATCACGCTCACCGCCGAAGGCTGGTCGATGCGGGTGCGCCTCGACGAGGCTGCGCTGAAGAAGATTGCTGCAGCCACGGAAGGCGAGTATTTCCGCGCAGCAAATGCAAAGGAGCTGAGCGAAATCTATCGCGGACTGTCGCGCACGCTCACTTTCGACAAGCAGACCCTGACCGAAGTCACCGCGCTGTTCGTCGCGATCGGGGCGCTTTCGATGGCGATTGCTGCAGGATTGTCGATGCTCTGGTTCGGCCGGATCCTGTAGCGCCGCTCGTTCAACGCTGCAGCATTTTCCGGACTTGCTGCAGCACGTGGTCGATTGCTGCAGCATCGACATGCCGGTGGGTGACCAGCCGAAGCTGCCTTTCGGCGCCGTACGCGCCGACCCGGATACCGGCAGCGCCCAGTCTCCGCTCCCAGGTCTCGGCATCCAGTGGGCTTTTCGACACATCGATGCGGACGATGTTGGTCTCGATTGCTGCAGGGTCGACCAGGTTCGAATCCAGTTCGGCCAGCCCGTCGGCGAGCTGGCGGGCGGTGGCATGGTCCTCGGCCAGGCGCAGGGACATCTTCTCGATGGCCAGGATTCCCGCCGCAGCGAGCGGGCCGGCCTGGCGCAGGTTGCCGCCGACCATGCGGCGGTAACCCCTTGCATTCTCGATGAATTCCGAGCTTCCGCAGAGCATCGAGCCGATCGGGGCCGACAATCCTTTCGAGAGGCAGAAGTTCACCGAGTCGGCATGCTGCGCGATCACGTCGACCCCGACGCCGAGCGCGGTCGCAGCATTGAACAGACGGGCGCCGTCGACATGGACCGGCACATTGTGCTGCAGCGACAGTCCGCGGATGGCCGCCATCTGCGCCAGCGGCAGCACCGCGCCACCGGCATGGTTGTGCGAGGTTTCCAGCTGGATCAGCGCCGTGCCCACCTTGCTGCGGCCGATGCCCGGACGCCGGACTGCCGCACGCAGGGCGTCGAAGTCGGGGGTGCCACGGTATCCGGGCAGCGGACGGGTGAACAGTCCGGCCAATGCACCGATGCCGCCCAGCTCGGAGGTGAGGGTGTGCGAGTTCGCCTCCATCAGCACCTCACCCGCGCGGCCGGTATGGGCCAGGATCGCGACCAGGTTGGCCATGGTGCCCGATGGCAGGAACAGGCCGGCCTGCTTGCCGCAGCGCAGGGCCGCCAGGTCCTCCAGTCGTTCGACGGTCGGATCGCCGTCGCGCGAGTCGTCGCCCAGGCTGGCATGGGCCATCGCCGCCAGCATTTCGGGTGTCGGACGGGTGACGGTGTCACTGCGAAGGTCGATCTCGGGCGTGGTCATCAGGCGGCTCCGGCTGCTGGGTGAAGCGACATTCTGCCCCCGACTCGCCTTACCATCCGGGGTCCTGAGGAGGAGCCTACATGTTCACGATTTCGAAGACGGCGGCGCGCGCCCGTCCCCGGCTGCTGGCCACCACCGTCACCGCGCTGTGCGGACTGGTCATGGCGGGACCGGCGCTCGCGCAATCGGCTTCGGCACCCTACCCGACCCGCGCCCTGCGCATGATCGCGCCGTTCCCGCCGGGCGGCGGCACGGACCAGCTGGCGCGCACCTTTGCGGCGCAGATGTCCGAAGGGCTGGGGCAGCCGATCACCGTGGAGAACCGCGCGGGTGCCGGCGGCAACCTCGGCGCCGAGGCCACCGCCAAGGCCGCGCCCGACGGCTACACCATCATGCTCACCTCGAATTCGCTGGTGATCAATGCGGCGCTCCACCAGAAGCTCACCTACAACGTGCGCACCGACATCGCGCCGCTGGCACTGGTGGCCAGCGCGCCCCTGGTGGTGCTGGTGCATCCCTCGCTGCCGATGAAGAACATGAAGGACCTGGTCGCCTGGGCGAAGCGCTCGAAGGGCGGCCTGAACTTCGGTACCAATGGCGCAGGCACCAGCGGACACCTGTCCGGCGAACTGCTGCGGCTGTCGGCCGGCATCGACATGACGCACATCCCGTACAAGGGCGCCGTGCCGATGATGACCGCGCTGATGGGCGGCGACCTCGACATGGGCATCACCACCGCACCCAGTGCGCTGCCGCTGGTGCGCGCCGGCCGCCTGCGCGCACTCGCGGTGACCACGCCGAAGCCCGCGAAGACGCTGCCCGGCATCGATCCGGTCGCCGTCACCTTCCCCGGCTATTCGATGGATATCTGGTACGGCATCTTCGCGCCGGGTGGCACGCCGGCACCGATCCAGGAGCGGCTGGTGGCCGAAGTGCGCCGGTCGCATGGTTCGGCCAGCGTGCGTGCGGCCCTGGAACGCGACGGCGCGGACCCGGTGTTCCTCGGCGGCAGCGAGTTCGTGCAGTTCTTCAACCGCGACCTCGACAAGTACGCGAAGCTGGTGAAGCAGGCCGGCGTGAAGGTCGAGCAGTGAGCCTGCCCGCCGCCCGGGTGTCCGCAGCGCTCTGCGCCGCGGTCGGTACCCTGCTGGCGGCCGGCGAGGCCATGGCCCAGGCCGCCTCGCCGTTCCCGGTGAAGCCGGTCCGCATCGTGGTGCCGTTCGCC
>JAIENF010000125.1 GCA_019751575.1 Burkholderiales bacterium | reverse complement strand
CTGCGGCGTGGTCGGCTACCGGCCGACCTGGGGCGACCTTCGGTTGTCGGGCGTGCGCGAAGCGGCAGGGTCGCTCGATTCGCTCGGCCTGATGGCGCGCTCGATCGAGGACATCTCGCTGCTGCGCGACGTGCTGCTCGGCCGCCCCTGGCAACCGCTGGAGGGAGCGCCGCCGAAGCCCCGGATCGGATTCTGCCGCAGCCACCTCTGGGCACAGATCGAAGCGCCGGCAGCCGCATTGCTCGAGGACGCCGTGAAGCGGCTGTCGGCGGCCGGTGCACAGGTCGTCGATGTCGACCTGCCGGCGAACTTCAGCGAAGTGCTCGACGCACACCGCTGGGTCTCGAGCTTCGAGTTCGCCCGCAACTTCCGCCATGAGGTCACCCACCACTGGGACCAGATCAGCGAACAGCTGCGCAACGGACGCCTGAAGGATGGCCTCGGGTGCACCTTCGAGCGCTACCTCGAGGCGCGCACCTTCCTCGAGACGCTGCGCGCACAGCTGCCCGCAGTGGTCGGCGACTGCGACCTCCTGCTCACCGCCCCCTGTAACGGCGAAGCTCCGATCGGGACCGCGACGACCGGCAATCCCTACTTCTCGGCGCTGTGGACCGCGATGCACGTGCCCTGCCTGACGCTGCCGCTGTTCACCGGACCGAACGGCATGCCGATCGGCGTGCAACTGATCGGCCGCCGCAACCACGACCGACAGCTGCTCGACGCCGCGCGCTGGGTGACCGCCACGCTCAGCTGAAGAACGTGGGGGTCAGGTCTCGCCTTATGCAGATGCAGAACCCGAGACCTGGCCCCCACAGGGTTTACTTCGCCGGGATGATGGGCAGCAGGATGTGCGACGGGTAGATGCCGCCGGCGTGGAGGGTGTTCTCGGCGCCTGCGTTGTAATCGGCGTGGTAGTGCGTGTACGGCGCCGAGCCGATGCCGTCGCGCGGCTGGATGTCGACGCGCAAGCGATGTCCCTTCTGCAGGACGATGCAGGTCGGCCAGATCTCGACGTTGCATTCGACGACCTCGCCCGGTGACAGCCAGAGCCTTTCGTCGTGCGCATGGTACGGACGGTGCGGCGTCGACAGCGCGGGATCGAGCTTGCGGTGCGATGCACGCAGCCAGCCCTTGGTCAGCGGCACCGGCTGGCCGTGCTGGCCGACCTCGTTCACGTCCTTGCCGTCGGGGCCGACATTGCGCAGCGTGAGCATCAGGTCCATGTCTTCGCTGGTGCTCGACACGTAGAGCGTCATCGACAGCGGGCCGGTGATCTCGGTGGCCTCGGCCATCGGCTCGGTCTGCACCGACACGCCCAGCCGCCCGCCACCGCCATGGGTAGTCGACAGCGACGAGCCCGATGCCACGCCCGCCGCGGTGACGCCGCTGGCCGGATAGCTCACCGACGTCTCCTTCGCCGGCAGCGTGTCCACCATGAGGCCTTCGACGTCGGCCGAGTCATGCGATTGCGCGCGGTCGAAGCGCAGGTACATCTTCTTCCACTGGGTGCGCGCCAGCGGCCACTCGTTCTCGAAGCGGAAGGCATACGGCTTCGGGCTGCCGCCGGTGCGGATCTCGAGCTTCACCGGGGGCTCGTCCATGATGCCGGTGTCGTTGCCCTTCAGCCAGTGGTCGAAGAAGCGCAACTGGTCGAGCCGGCCCTCTTCCGAATGGAACGGATGGAAGTGGGTGCCGGTATGCACGCGCAGCTTCTTGTGCTTCGACTTCGCGCGCGTGAAGCCTTCGGTGTTGCCGCGCAGGTGCAGCGCGAAGCCACCCCAGTTGCCGGCGCTGTACAGCGGCACCTCGGTGGCGTCCCAGTCGGCGCTGCACAGGCGCCAGAACATCGAGTCCAGGTCGTTGCGCATCATCGTGTAGAGCATGTCCGGCTGGAACGAATCCGGGTTGTAGCTGCGTGGCCGGCCGAGCAGGTGGTGGGCGGTGTGCGTGGCCACCCAGTTGGCGATGAATCCGAGCGCGAAGATGCCGCCGTGGTAGCCCTGGTCGCGGTACTGGTCGGCACGCCCCTCCCAGGGGATGATCGCCTTCAGCGAAGGCGGCCGCAGCTTGGCCACCCGCCACTGCGAACTCGCGTGGTACGAGATGCCGCAGGTGCCGATGCTGCCCGAGCACCAGTCGCGCTTCGCGATCCACTCGATGGCGTCATGGAAGTCGAGCGCCTCCTGGTAGGAACTGGGCTCGCAGCGGCCAAGCGACCTGCCGGTGCCGCGCGAATCGACGCGCACGCAGGCATAGCCGCGCGGGCACCACCAGAGCGGGTTCACCGTCTCCCAGTTCATGTAGGGATTGGCCTCCTCCTCGAGGTCGGCGGGCGGAATCCACAGCTTGTCCTTCTGGTAGACGCTGATGTTCATGATCGCCGGCACCTTGCCCGGGATCGCGGGCCGGAACACGTCGCAGGACAGGATGGTGCCGTCGCGCATCGGCACCTGCACGTCCTTCTCGACGATCATTTCGCACTGCACCGGCTGGGAAACCTTCTTCGAGACATCCCCCTTCACCACCCCTGCTCCTGCCATGTCCATGCTCCTCGCGTTCGCTGGTTTGCCGTCTTCGAAACGTTGCAGGACCCGGCTCAGTCGAGCCGGATCTGGTTGTCCTTGATGATCCGCGTCCAGCGCACCACTTCCGAGCGCACGAACGCATCGAATTCCTCCGGCGAGCGGCTCACCGCCACCGGCACGGCGACCTTCGCATACGATTCGACGATGGCCGGCCGCTGCAGCACCTCGACGGTCGCCTGGTGCAGGCGGTTCACGATGGCGCGCGGCGTGCGCGCCGGCAGGAACAGCCCGTTCCAGTTGTCGCTGCCGACCCCCGCGAGCCCGAGCTCGGCGAACGTAGGCACTTCCGGCAGGTCCGACAGCCGCTTCGGCGCGGTGGTGGCGAACGCCTTCATCCGGCCTGCCCTCACCTGCGGGGTGGTCGATGCGGCGTTGGCAAGCGAGAAGTGGATCTCGCCGCTGATGATGCTGGCTGCCGAGGAGCCGGCCCCCTTCGACGGGACGTTGACCATCTTGATGCCGGTGCGGCTCGACAGGTCGAGCATGTCGAGGTGCGAGTAGCCCCCGAGCGGAGTCGAGTAGTTCAGCTGCCCGGGCCGGGCACGTGCGTATGCCAGCAGTTCCTTGAAGTTCACGGGCGGGAACCCCGCACCCGACACGAGCAGGTTCGGGATCGCCGCCAGCAGCGTGACCCCCGCCAGTTCCTTCAGCGGATCGAACTTGAGCGTGCCTGCATACAGGATCGGGTTGATCGACGCGGTCGAGACGTTGCTGACCAGTACGGTATGGCCATCGGGCTGCGCGCGCGCGACGATCTCCATCGCGATGTTGCCCGCGGCACCCGAGCGGTTGTCGACGATCACCGACTGCCCGAGCGACTCGCCGAGCGATGGCGCCAGCAGCCGGGCGACGATGTCGGTGCCGCCCCCTGGCGCGAACGGCACCACCAGCCGTACCGGACGCTGCGGCCAGTCGAGCTTCCCGCCTTTCTGCTGCGCATGCGCCGGTTGTGCCGGCACCCCCAGCAGGGCAGCCAGTGCGACGGCTGCGACCGGCCCGCGAATGCGCGCCCCATCCTGCGGCCCGTACACGAACCGCGACCTGGTCTTGTCCATGGATCCACTCCTCCTGCGACCTGCCGGCGGCCTTTCGTCGAAGGCCCTGCCACGGCGGGCGAAGCGCAGATGTATCCGCATCCACTCGCGCCGTCAACTCCATCGGAGCGGCGATCCGACAGGAGATGGGCGCACCGACGCGGTGATAAACTCTCGCCTGATTCATGCAAGTCGAGCGCCGCCCCGGCTGTTCCCCGACGGC
>JAIENF010000779.1 GCA_019751575.1 Burkholderiales bacterium | reverse complement strand
GCAGAACGGAAAGCAGCGGGATCGACAGCAGGGACGCAACGAGTGCAGCAGATACGGCAGATGCGGGACGCTTCATGTCACTCCTCCTCCGGGTCGGCCGCACGACGGATGCGCACGGTCCATTTTTTCGGCTCCGGCGTCAGCGTAGCGCAAAGCAGGGCCCGTGCGCGTAGTACCATCGCTGCACCGCAACGCGCCCCCCCTACCCGATGGAAGCGTACCTGCTCGACTGGGCCAGCCTGCTGCTGCGCTGGCTGCACGTGATCGCCGGCATCGTCTGGATCGGCGCGTCTTTCTATTTCGTCGCGCTGGACAACTCGCTCGACCCGCCGAACCCGCCGAAGAAGGGCGTGCTTGGCGAGAACTGGTCCATCCACGGCGGCGGGTTCTACCACAAGCAGAAGTACGTGGTCGCCCCCGAGCAGCTGCCGGAGCGCCTGCACTGGTTCAAGTGGGAAGCCTACTGGACCTGGATCAGCGGCTTCGCACTGTTCGTCGTCGTGTACTACCTGCACGCGGACACCATGCTGGTCGACCGCACGGTGCTCGACATCACGCCCGCCACCGCCGTGATGGCGAGCCTCGGGCTGATCATAGCCAGCTGGGTGGTCTACGACCTGCTGTGCCGCTCGCCGCTCGGCCAGCATGACGGCTGGCTGGCGCTGGTGGGCTTCTTCCTGATCGCCCTGGCCGCGTGGGGCTGCGCGCAGCTGTTCGGCGGACGCGGCGCCTACCTGCAGGTGGGCGTGATGGTCGGCACCATCATGGTGGCGAACGTGGCGATGGTGATCATCCCCGGGCAGAAGAAGATGGTCGCGGCGATGTCCGCGGGACAGGTGCCCGACCCGAAGTACGGCCGCTGGGGGAAGCAGCGCTCGGTGCACAACAACTACGTGACGCTGCCGGTCGTGTTCATCATGCTGTCGGGCCATTACCCGATGACCTACGGGCACCCGCATGCCTGGGCGGTGCTGGTCGCCGTGTTCTTCATCGGCGGCGTGGTGCGCCATTACTTCAACCGGCGCAATGCTGGGCAGACGATCGGCTGGCTGCCGGCCGCCGCAGCGGCGATGGTGGTGGTGCTGGCGGTACTGATCATGCCGCGCGCACCGGAAGGCATCGCCGGTCGCAGCGCGACGCTGGCCGACGTGCAGCAGGTGATGGCGCTGCGCTGCGAGTCGTGCCATGCCGCCACCCCGACGCAGCCCGGGTTCGTGCAACCACCGGGCGGCATCATGCTCGACACCCCGGAGCGCATCGCACAGCTCGCGCAGAAGATCCACCAGCAGACCGTGCTGGCGAAGGTGATGCCCCCGGGCAACCTGACCGGCATCACCGACGACGAGCGTGCGATCATCGCCGCCTGGTACCGCGACCTGGCTGCCGGCCGCTAGGCCTGCGTCCCGTCGCGCGGAGCGGCCGGACCGGGTGGCGGACACGCGCGAGGAGCCGTGCGCGGTGCGCATCCGGCAACGAACGGAGGAGGACTTCAGATGGGGATGCTCGACGGCAAGGTGGTCGCAGTCACGGGTGCAGGCGGCGGCATCGGCCGCGACCTCGCGCTGGCCTGCGCAGCCAGCGGTGCCCGCGTGGTGGTCAACGACATCGGCGCGTCGCTGACCGGCGAAGGACTCGATGCGGGTCCGGCGCAGCAGGTGGTGGACGAAATCGTGGCCGCGGGCGGCCAGGCGATCGCGAACACCGACAACGTCGCCGACCCGAAGGGTGGCGAGGGCATCGTCGCCAGCGCGTTGTCCGCGTTCGGCCGCATCGACGGCGTGATCAACAACGCGGGCATCCTGCGCGACCGCTTCTTCCACAAGATGAGCGAAGTCGAGTTCGACGCGGTGATCAAGGTGCACCTGTACGGTTCCTACCATGTCGCGCGCGCCGCGGCGAACCACTTCAAGGAACAGGGCAGCGGTGCCTACGTGTTCATGACATCGACCTCGGGGCTGGTCGGCAACTTCGGCCAGGCGAACTATTCCGCGGCCAAGCTCGCGCTGACCGCGCTGTCGAAGTCGATCGCGCTCGACATGCAGAAATTCAACGTGCGCTCCAACTGCATCGCGCCGTTCGCCTGGAGCCGGATGATCGCGTCGATCCCGACCGACACGCCCGACCAGGTCGCGCGCGTGGCCAAGCTGCAGCAGATGACGCCGGCGAAGATCGCCCCGCTCGCCGTCTACCTCCTGTCCGACGCGGCGAAGGACGTCAACGCACAGGTATTCGGCGTGCGTAACAACGAGGTCTTCCTGTTCAGCCAGCCGCGCCCGGTGCGCAGCGTTCACAGGTCGGAAGGCTGGACCCCCGAGTCGATCGCGGAACACGCCATGCCGTCGCTGGCGAAGTCGTTCTACCCGCTGGACCGCTCGCAGGACGTGTTCAGCTGGGACCCGGTCTGAGCGCGGCCCGATGCGGCAGATAGCCTTCGACTCCGCGGCCTCGATCGCGCGGCGCATCGCACGCGGCGAATTCAGCGCGCGCGATGCGCTCGAATACTTCCTCGACCGCCAGCAGCGCCTTCATCCGTCGCTCAACGCTATCGTGGTCACCGATGTCGCCCGGGCGCGCCGCCAGGCCGGCGCGATCGACCGCGCGATCGCACGCGGCGACCGCCCGGGGCCGCTGGCCGGCGTGCCGATGACGGTCAAGGAGTCATTCGACCTCGCCGGCCTGCCGACCACCTGGGGCCTGGAAGCGCATCGCGGCAACATCGCCGTGCGCGATGCGCTGGTGGTCGAGCGGCTGCGTGCCGCCGGCGCCGTGATCTGGGGCAAGAGCAACGTGCCGGTGCTGCTTGCCGACTGGCAGACGTTCAACCCGTTGTACGGCACGACCCACAGCCCCTGGGGCGAAGGGCTCACGCCAGGCGGCTCGTCCGGCGGCGCGGCATCCGCGCTGTCGGCCGGCATCACCGCGCTCGAGTACGGCTCGGACATCGGCGGATCGATCCGCGGGCCGGCGCAGATGTGCGGTGTCTACGGGCACAAGACCAGCTTCTCGATCGTGCCCGGACGCGGCCATGCCCTGCCCGGGTCATGGTCGCCCGCCGAGATTTCGGTGGTCGGGCCGCTCGCACGTTCAGCGGGCGACCTCGCCCTCGCGCTGAAGGTGACTGCCGGTCCGGCCGGCAACGATGCGCGTGCGTACCGCCTGTCCCTGCCGCGTCCGGCCTTCAGTGGCTTCAAGGGGCTGCGCATCGCGGTGCTGCCGACGCATCCGGCGACGCGGGTCTCGCAAGCGGTGTCCGGCGAGATCGAGAAGCTCGGCCATTTCCTCGCGCGGCAGGGGGCGAAGGTCAGGATGCCGGCGCAGCTGCCGTTCGACCTGCGCCAGCATGACCGGCTCTACGTACTGCTGAGGCGGGCGGCCACGTCGATGCGGACGTTCGACGATGCGGGCTTCCGACGCGCGGAGGCCGATCGCGAGGCGCTGTCTCCCGACGACCACAGCTACGCGGCCGACCAGTTGCGTGGAAACACGCTCGCGCACCGCGAATGGATGCTGCTCGAGAACGAGCGCCAGCGGCTGCGCGGCCTCTGGGACGGTTTCTTCCGCGACCACGACTTCCTGCTCTGCCCGGGCGCCGCGACGACCGCCTATCCCCAGAACCAGGCCGGCCGGCGCTGGGAGCGCCTGGTCGACATCGACGGCGACCCGATGGCCGACGTGCAGCAGATCTTCTGGATGGGCTTCGCCAGCCTGGGCTGCCTGCCCGCGACGATGGCGCCGATCGCGATCACCCCGCACGGGCTGCCCACCGGGGTGCAGATCATTGGCCCATATGGCGCGGACTCGCGGACCCTGGCCATCGCCCAGGCGATCGATGAAAACCTG
>JAIENF010000742.1 GCA_019751575.1 Burkholderiales bacterium | reverse complement strand
GATCGAAGGTGCCGGGATAGATCGCTATGGTCATCGGGGTCGGTCCCTCTCGTCTTCGGATGGTTCTGGGGGTCGCGGCGGATTCTCGCGCTTCCCGTCGTTCTTCGTCCGGATCACGGACTGTCGCCAGCAGCGAGACTATCCGGTTCGGAGTCCTGCCGCAGGTCGGCATGGCGCGCGAGCATGCGGTACTCGACCGCACCGGCACGCGCCTGCCGGATCGTGCGCCACGGATCGCCGCTGCCGATGTCCTCGAGCACGCCGGCCTCGCCCTGCAGCCCAGCGGGCGCCTCGACATAGATCCATCCGCCCGGCGCGAGGCAGGCCTCGACCAGCGGCAGCAGCGCCGGCAGCAGGCCCAGCCTGAACGGCGGATCGAGGAACACCACGTCGTAGCCGTCCTGCACGCCGCCCGCCGCTCGCCGTGCATCGCGCTCGAGGAACCGCCGTGCATCGGCCTTCACGATCTCGATGCGGGTGCCGGCCGGCGGATCGCCCAGTCCGCTCCGGCAGGCCTCCAGCGCGCGCCCGATGCGCGCGTCCTGTTCGACCATCACCACCCGCTCCGCGCCGCGCGAGGCCGCCTCGAACCCGAGCGCACCGCTGCCGGCGAACAGGTCCAGGCAGCGCAGCCCGTGCATGTCCTGGCCCAGCCAGTTGAACACGGTCTCGCGCACCCGGTCAGGCGTCGGGCGAAGGTCGTCGATGGCGGGGAAGGACAGCAGGCGGCGGCGCCAATGCCCGCCGATGATGCGCACGCGCTGCTGCAGCGGCCGGGCGGGTTTCCGGGCGGTCGCCGGCCTGCCCGGCGGGGATCGATCTGTCATTGCAGCCTCAAGCTCAGCGCAGCCGCGGCTGCTGTTGCTGTGGCGACGGCGGTGCAGCCACAGGGGCCTCATCCGCCGCACCGACCACCACCGTGACCAGGCGCTGCGGATCGAGCCGCTGGAACGCGCGCACCACGTCTTCGCGCGTGACCCGCTCGACCAGCCTGGGCCACTGCGAGAGCCAGTCGACCGGCAGGTCATGGAAGCCGATCACCGACACCTGCTCGAGCACCTCGCGGTTGGTGTCGATGCGCAGCGGGAAGCCGCTGACCAGGTTGCGCCGCGCGGCGGCCATCTCCTGCTCGGTGGGCCCCTTCGACAGGAACTCGAACAGCACGCTGCGCACCACTGCCAGTGCCTCGTCGGTCTGGTCCTTCCGTGTCTGCAGCGCGATCTGGAACGGCCCCCGGTCGAGCCAGGGCATGATCGAACTGAACACGCTGTAGGCGAAGCCGCGCTTCTCGCGCACTTCGGCAACCAGCCGCGACGAGAACCCGCTGCCTCCGAGCACGTGGTTGCCGACCAGCAGCGCGAAGAAGTCCGGATCGCTGCGGCTCGCCGCGGGCATGCCGACCAGGATGTGGCTCTGCAGCGATGGATGCGGCACGCGCCGCACCTGGGCGGCAGACAGCGAGGGTACCGGTGGCAATGTCGGCCGCACGCTGCCTGCGGGCAGCGCGCCCGCCACCAGCCGGGCGATCTCGCCGGCTTCGGCGCGGGACACATCGCCGACGATCGACACCACGGCGGACACGCCACTGTAGAAACGGCGCCGGAAATCGACCACCGTATCGCGGGTCAGTGCGCGCACGCCGTCCGCATCGCCCAGCGGCCGCGACGCATAGGGGTGGCTGCCGTAGGCGGCCGCGAAGAACAGCCGGCTCGCGATGATGCCCGGCCGGGTGGCCTCCTCGCGCAGGTTGGTGCCGATGCGCGTGCGTTCGCGTTCGAGCACCGACACCGGAAAATCCGGGCTCTGCACCACCCGCGCGAAGACATCCAGCGCCTGGGCACGTTCCTGCCGCGAAGACAGCGTGCGCAGCACGAAGCCCGCGCGATCGACGTCGATGCGCCCGGACAGTTGCGCGCCGACATCGCCCAGCCGGCGGGCGATGTCTTCCTCGGTGATGCCGCCGGCGCCGAAGCGGGCGAGGTGCTGGGTCATCGCCGCCAGCCCCGAGCGCTCGGCCGGATCGAACGCAGACCCGGCGCGGAAGTCGACCGCGACATCGAGGATCGGTACGGCTCGCGATTCGACGAACAGCACCCGGGCACCGTTTTCGAGGGTCCATGCCTGGACCACCGGCCCGCCGGCAGCGGCGGCGGCGGGGAGCAGCAGCAGTGGCAGCAACGTGCTGGCCCGGAACAGCCAGGCGAACCGGGGCGACCGCTCAGTCGACATGCCGCGCGTCCTTCGGCGGCAACGAGGGCTTGCGCTGGGCGTTCGGCTGCGGCTCGAGCACCGCGACCGTCATGCGGTCATCGACCAGGTAGCGCCGTGCGACCTCGCGCACCTGTTCGGCGGTCACTGCGCGGGTCCGTGCGGCGAACCGGTCGAAGACGCGGGCCGAATGGCCCACCATCTCGGCGTGCCCGATGCGGCTGGCCTGGGTGAACATCGAGTCCTGCTGGAACAGGTGCTGCGCGATCAACTGGGTCTGCGCACGCGCGAGTTCCTCCGGTGCGACGCCCTCGCGCGCCAGGCGGCCGATCTCGGCGCGCAGCGCGGCCTCGAGTTCAGCGACGCTGCGGCCTTCGCCGGGCGCCGCGCTGATCACGAACAGGCCGGGCCCACGCTGGAACTTCTCGTAGGACGCATCGACCGAACTGGCGACACGCGACTCGCGCACCAGCAGCCGCGGCAGCCGCGCCACCTCGCTGGCGTCCAGCACCGATTCGAGGACCTCGAGCGCATAGGGCTCCCAGTCACGATCGGCATCGCGCAGAACCGGAACGTGGAAACCCAGCATCAGGAAGGGACTCTGTGCCGCACCCTGGAACACGACGCGCCGGATGCCGCGCTGTTCAGGCTCGACCTGCGGCGAGCGCCGCGGCAGCGTCCGTGGCGACAGGCGTCCGAAGTGCCTGTTCGCCAGCCGGAACACCTGCTCGGCATCGACATCCCCGACCACCACGAGCACCGCGTTGTTCGGTGCATACCAGCGCCGGTAGAACTCGCGCGCGTCATCGATGGTCAGGTTCTCGAGGTCGTTCATCCAGCCGATCACCGGCGTGCGGTAGGGATGCGCGGTGAATGCCGTCGCATAGAGCTGCTCGAACAGCGCGGCGCGCGGCCGGTCGTCGGTGCGCCAGCGGCGCTCTTCCATCACCACCTGCATCTCTCGCGCGAACAGCTCCGGCTGCATCACCAGGCTGGACATCCGCTCGGCCTCGAGCTCCATCAGCGTACCGATGTCCTTTGCCGACACCTGCTGGTGGTAGGCGGTGTAGTCGCGGCCGGTGAACGCGTTGTCGCGCCCGCCCAGCTGGGCGATGCGCCGGGAGAACTCGCCATCGGCCAGGCGCCGCGTGCCGCGGAACATCATGTGTTCGGTGACATGCGCCAGCCCGGTCAGGCCGTTCACCTCGTCGATGCTGCCCACCCGGTACCAGACCATGGACGTGACCACGGGCGCACGCCGGTCCTCGCGCACGACCACCTTCATGCCATTGTCGAGCACCCGTTCGACCACGCTGCGCGTGGAGGAGCCGGCCGCCAGCACGGCAGTGCCGAGGAGCAGCACCAGCAGTGCCGCCTTCGAAAGCCTGCCCGTCAACAGGACGCTCGACCGAAGAGGGATGGAAACTCGTAACATCGCCTACTGGCTCGCCGCCCGATCCGCATTCGGTTCTGATTGCACAAGAGGAAGTATGTTTGGTTTCCTGAAGCCCGGCAAGGAAGTACCTGCGTCCAGCGACGACCCGCCGAAGGACCGCGGCCCGTCCGGCGCCGGCGCGCCCGCGCCGGAACCCGGGCCGGGTGCCGGTGCGGCCGTGGCAGCCACGCG
>JAIENF010000064.1 GCA_019751575.1 Burkholderiales bacterium | reverse complement strand
ATCGGCGTTGACCGGCACCTGGCTGTCGGCGACCACGCTCGGCCTGGTTGCAGATGGCGCGCAGGCGGAGCCCGATTTTCCGGCCAGCACTGCAGGTGGCAGGCGCCTGCCCGCACTGGACCTGCCTGCGCTGGCCGCGACCGACCTCGCTGACTTGCGCGAGCTGGTCTTCCCGGGCGCCACCGATCCCGGCGCGGTGTACACGCTCCGGACCACCCGGGGCGACGGCTATGTCGATCCTGCCACCGGGATGCTGCTCGCATTCCGCGCGCACAGCCGGACCTACCGAGCACATGAGCTGCTCTACCGCATCCATACCGGCGAAGGCCTGTGGTGGCTCGGCCTGCTGCTCGGCCTGAGCGCGCTCGGGGCGCCCTGGCTCGCAGCCACAGGGACGACGGTCTGGTGGCAGCGTCAACGCGCACGGCCCCGCATTGCCGGCAACAGCAGTCCGGAGTCCGCGGACACCGTGCTCCTGGTCGGCAGCGAAAACAACAGCACCTGGGGCTTCGCGCGCGTCCTGCACGAAGGGTTGCGAAGGGCGGGGCAACGCGTGCATACGGCCCCCATGAACACATTCTCTGCCAGGCATCGATCCGCCCGCCGACTGTTCATCCTCACGGCCACCTATGGCGATGGCGATGCCCCTGCGTCGGCCAGCCAGTTCCTCGCCCTGAGCGCGCAGGTCGCCCCCAATCCGGCGACCGCGTTCGCAGTGCTCGGATTCGGTGACCGGCAGTTTCCGAAGTTCTGCCAGTTCGCGAAGGACGTCGATGCCGCGATGCGCGTGCAGGGATGGCTCCCACTGCTGGCCCTCGCCACGATCAATCGCCAGTCGACCCAGGCGTTCGCGCACTGGGGGACAACGCTCGGTGAACGACTCCAGATTCCGCTGGTGCTGGAACACACGCCGCTGCACCCGCGCACGATGAAGCTGCAGCTACGGGAACGGATCGACTACGGCGAACAGGAAGCCGAGCCGACTGTCGTGCTGCGTTTCACGGCCAGTGCCGACGCCAGGAAGGGATGGTTCGACCGCCTGTCCGCTCGTCGCGGGCTTCCGCGCTTCGAAGCCGGCGACCTGGTCGGGGTGGTCGCTCCGGGCAGTCCGATGCCGCGCTTCTATTCGCTGGCGAGCGGTGCACGCGATGGTGTCCTGGAGATCTGCGTGCGCCGCCAGTCGGGAGGCCTTTGCTCGACCTACCTGCACGCGCTGAAGCCAGGCGACTCCATCGATGCCTTCATCCAGGCGAACCCGCAGTTCCGGCCGGCATCGGGCAGGGCGCCGGTGATCCTGATCGGGGCAGGCACCGGGATCGGCCCACTGGCCGGATTCATCCGCAACAATTCGGGCCGGTACCCGATGTATCTCTACTGGGGCGGACGTGATCCGGCGTCGGACTTCCTGTACGAGCCCGAGCTTCGCAACTATCTGGCCGACCGTCGGCTGACGCAACTGCACACGGCATTCTCGCGCGTCGCCGGTGGCGTTCGCGTACAGGCGCGGCTCACCGAGGACGCAGACAACCTCCGGACGCTGATCGGAGCGGGTGCACAGGTGCTGGTCTGTGGAAGCGGCGCGATGGCGCGCCGCGTACGCCTCGCGCTGGACGAAGTGCTCGCACCCATCGCCCAGGACGTGAATTCGCTCAAGGCCGAGGGACGATATCGTGAAGATGTCTTCTGACCAGCCAGGCAGCGCGAGCCTCGAACGGTTCAGCCTGAACGGCGCGACCATGGGGACCCGCTATACGGCGATCTTCCATGCGCCTGCAAGCTCGGACCTTGCAGCGATCGAAGCGGAACTCTTCGCAGCCGTCGATGCCATCGACCGTCAGATGTCGAGCTGGAATCCAGCCTCCGACCTGTGCCGCCTCAATGCTGCGCCCGAGGGCGTCTGGGTCACGATACCCGAGGCACTTGCACGGGTGCTTGCGACCGGACTGCAGGTGGGTCGTGACTCGAACGGCGCCTTCGACATGGCGATCGGGGAGGTCGTCGAAGCGTGGGGCTTCGGACCCTCGCGGCTGACCCCGATGCGTACGCCACTGCCCGATGCGCGCGTCGGCAAGGCGCGGGGGACGGCAGCCACCCTGATCGATCTGGACGGGCCGGCACTGCGCGTCCGCAAGCTCGGTCCCGCCACCATGGACCTGTCCGGCATCGCGAAAGGCGAGGGCGTGGACGCGCTCGCACGATGCCTGGACGAGCGGCGGATCGACAACTGGCTGGTAGGCATCGATGGTGAGATGCGGGCCCGAGGAACCCGGGGGGACGGATCGGCCTGGGCGGTCGGGATCGAAAGGCCGACCTTCGGCAGGCGGGAAGTCGGTGCGGTGATGGAACTGCGGGACACGGCGATCGCAACCTCGGGCGACTACCGCCGGTGGGTCGATGTCGATGGCAAGCGCCATTCGCACACGATGGATCCGGCCACGCGGCGCCCGGTAGCCAACCGGATCGCCTCGGTCACCGTGCTGGCGCCTGCCTGCATCCTCGCCGATGCCTGGGCCACCGCGCTCATGGTCCTGGGCGAACATGAGGGCATCGCACTCGCCCGCGCGAGAGGGATCGACGCGCTCTTCGTGCTTCGCGACCGCGACCGGCTCGTGGAAGTGCTGGTCCCGGGCCAGGCACTGGCCCCGGGGGGCGCGCAAGACCCGGCATTGCCCTGGCCTGAGGGTGAACGGGCGCAGGTGAAGGATGGCGGCCCGTCTGCGCTGCGGGAATGACCGGAGACGACCGGCGCCTCAGCGCACCCGCAGCACCAGCTTCCCGCGGAAATGTCGCCCCTTGCTCACCGCATTGGCCTTTGCCGCTTCGGACAGCGGGAAGGTGGTTATCTCGGGCACCTTCACCGCACCGCAGGCGATCAGCGCCGAGATGCGATCGAGGTGCTGCCGATCCCGTCCGACCGCCGGACGCAGCCCGGTGACGTCGGTACGGGGTGTCGCCGGCGCCTTCGGGCCGGATGCAATGAACGCGGCACGGCCGCCCGGCTTCAACACGAGATAGGAACGGACGCCGACATCGCCACCGACGGTGTCGAACACGGCATCGACGCCGGACACGACCTGCGTGAAGTCGTCGCGGTTGTAGTCGATCACCTGGTCGGTGCCCAGGCCGCGCACATAGGCAATGTTCGCAGCGCTGGTGGTGCTGATCACCCGGCATCCCGTGTGCTTTGCGACCTGGATCGCAAAGCTCGCCACGCCGCCGGCGCCCCCCTGGACCATCACCGTCTCGCCAGCCTTGATCTTCAGCGTGTCCTCGACGGCACACAGCGCGGTCAGGCCGATCAGCGCGACCGACGCCGATTCGACATGGGACAGGGTGGCGGGCTTTCGGGCAAGGATCGACGCCTTGATCGCGACCTTCTCCGCATAGGCCGCCTCGATGCCTACGTCGCACACGCCGAACACCTCGTCGCCGACGGCAAAATCAGTGACGCCTTCGCCCAGCGCGCTGACCACCCCCGAGAAATCGCGCCCCGGACTGTACGGGAAGAAGGCAACGGGTCCGTATGCACCCGCGACCACGCGCCAGTCGGCACCGTTCACGCTCGCAGCATGGACGTCGACCAGCACCTCGCCCGGCTTTGCGACAGGATCGGGATAGTCGCCGAACTCCAGGGCTTCAGGCGCGCCGTGCTGGCGGAAAAAGGCTGCTTTCATGGATCGTCCTGCCGGTGTGGGTTGAAGAGGGTGCAGGGGCGAACGATACCCCGATCGACGGCACCACGACCATCGGCCGCTCTTTTCGAGGAGCGGGTGAAGATGCAATCCTGGATGGACGAGATCTACGGCGTCTTCAAAGGACACGTGCAATCGGT
>JAIENF010000523.1 GCA_019751575.1 Burkholderiales bacterium | reverse complement strand
CCGCTCGGGCAAGATCCGCATCCTCGCCGTCACCAGCGCGAAGCGCTCCAGCATCCTGCCCGATGTGCCGACGCTCGCCGAGCAGGGCGTGAAGGGCGTCGACGCCAGCACCTGGGTCGGCGTGTTCGCGCCCGCGTCCACGCCGCGCGACATCGTCAACCGGCTCAATGCGTCGATCCAGAAGATCACCCGCTCGAGCGCCTTCCGCGAACGGCTGGCGGCGCTCGGCGCCGACGCGCTGGAAGGCTCGCCCGAGCAGTTCGGGCAGCTCTACCGCGAGGAGGTCGTCAAGTGGGCGAAGATCGTGAAGTCCTCCGGCGCGAAGGCGGAATGATGCGCAACCTCCTCGTCAACCGCACCGGCCAGGTCGGCATCCCCTGCGTGCTGATGCGCGGCGGCACCTCCAAGGGTCCGTTCTTCTTCGCCGACGATTTGCCCTCCGACCGCACCGTGCTCGAGCGCGTGCTGCTCGCCGCGATGGGCTCGCCCGACACGCGACAGATCAACGGCATCGGTGGCGCCGACACGCTGACCAGCAAGATCGCGATCATCTCGAAGTCGAAGCGCGCCGACGCCGAGATCGACTACCTTTTCGCCCAGTGCTCGGTCGACAAGGCCGTGATCGACTTCAGCCCGAACTGCGGGAACATGCTCGCCGCCGTCGGACCGTACGCGATCGAGACCGGGCTGGTGCAGGCGCAGAGCCCGACCACCCGGGTGCGCATCCACAACGTGAACACCGGCGCGGTGATCACCGCGACGATCCAGACGCCAGACGGCATCGTGAACTATGAAGGCGAGGCGTCGATCCATGGCGTGCCCGGCACCTCGGCACCGGTCTACCTCGAGTTCTCCAACATCGTCGGTGGCAAGACCGGAAAGCTGTTCCCCACCGGCAAGCCGATGGACGTGATCGACGGCATCGAAGCCACCTGCATCGATGTCGCGATGCCGATGGTGCTGATGAAGGCCTCCGACTTCGGCATCAGCGGCTACGAGTCGAAGCCGGAGCTCGATGCGAACAAGGAACTGATTGCGCGCTTCGAGCAGATCCGCCGCAAGGCCGGCGTGCTGATGGGCATGGGTGACGTGTCTGCTTCGGTCGTGCCGAAGGTCGGGCTGCTCTCGCCGCCACGCGCGGCCGGCGGCACGATCACCTCGCGCTATTTCGTGCCGTGGAACCTTCACGCGGCGCATGCGGTGACCGGGGCGCTGTGCCTGGGGTCGGCGATCATGCTGCCGGGGACGGTTGCACGGCAGGTCTGCGAGGCCCCGGCCGGGCCGTTCGCCGACATCATGATCGAGCATCCGACCGGATCGATGGGCGTGGCGATCGAGACCACCGGCGAAGGCAATGCGATGACCATCAAGGGCGGCAGTTTCCTGCGCACGGCGAGGCTGCTGTTCGCGGGCGAGGTGTTCGTGCCGGCGTCGGCGTTCGGGGATGCGCGGATGGAGAAGGCGGCGTGAGGGAGCGCCAGCCAGAGGGGTCAGGTCTTGCCTTTTGCCTCTCCGCAGCAAAAGGAAAGACCTGACCCCAAACTTGCCAAACTTGCTCCGTTCGCCAGCGAACAGACTGCTCCTCATCGCGGGCAGACACTCGACGCCATGATCGTCGAGCACACGAAACCAATCATGAAGAGGGCCAGGGCAGCGCTGCTTGAGGCAATCGCTGCAGGAGCGTTCTCGCTGGCACTGGCGCTGCCTGCGCTCGCCGCGTCCCCAGAGAGCGTTTCATACCCGTGCACGTTCGGTTCAGGCGCCGTGGTCAAGACCCCCTACCCCTGCGAACCCGCCATGGTGGCGGCCTTCACCAGCCGCCTCCTGGAACTGTATCCGGCAGTCGCTCGCATCAACACCGATCCGGACTACATGCTGGGCCTGTACAGCTTCGCGATGGCAGGTTGCAGGGGACAGTTCGCCACGATGACGCCGGAGGCGATCGGCCTGGGCGGCGAGCCGTTCTTCCCGAAGGAAATGCTCGCGGCGATGATCCGCGCTGGACGCGAGGTGATGTGCCCGGAGCCCGTTGCCGGCATCAAGACCGATCCGGATCGAAGTCCCTGACCGGTTCGACACGTGGGCACGCGATCCCCGGGTTCCCCCCTGGAATCGCGCACCGGAACCCGCGTATCAGGCGTCGTAGCCCGGATTCTCGCGGTCGAGCTTGCGCAGCATCGTCGGCCACTCGAGCAGGCCGAACGGACGGCGCGTACCACGCTGGTACAGGTGCGTGGTCTGGTCGACCACTTCCTTCGGCGGCAGCGACAGTTCGGTGTTGCACGACAGCGCGGCGATCTGGATCTGGCAGGCCCGCTCCAGGCGCCACATGTTGTTGAAGCACTCCGCCACGGTCGGCCCGACGGTCAGCAGGCCGTGGTTGCGCAACACCATCGCCTCGCGGTCGCCGAGGTCGGCGCACAGCCGCTCCTGCTCTTCCATGTTGAGCGCGACGCCTTCGTAGTCGTGGTAGGCGATGTCGCCGAAACGCATCGAGGTCTGGGCGATCGGCAGCACGCCGCACTTCATCGCCGACACCGCCATGCCGGCGATGGTGTGGGTATGGATCACGCAGTCGACGTCGTGGCGCACCTTGTGCACGGCGCTGTGGATCACGTAGCCGGCCTTGTTCACGCCGAACTTCGTGGCGTTGAACAGCACGTTGCCGTCGATGTCGATCTTGATCATGTCCGAGGCGGTCATCTCTTCATAGAGCATGCCGTACGGGTTGATCAGGAACTCGCCCTCGGTGCCCGGCACACGCGACGAGATGTGGTTGGCGATCATCTCGGTCATGTCGTAGAGCGCCATCAGCCGGTAGCACGCCGCGAGGTCGACGCGGGCCTTCCACTCGGCCTCGCTCACCTGCTCCTTGACGCTGCGCGACGGATCGTACGCATTGCGGTTGGCGATCTTCGCATCGCCGCCGGGGACGGCCATCTCGGCGCCGGCACCTTGGGTCTGGTCCATCGGGAGCTCCTCGTCAGGTTGTCGGTTCAGGTTCGTATCGGTTCGGGACCTCTGCGATGTTACGTCAGCCGCCGCCGGCGCGTGCGCCGGCGGACAAGCCCGGGATCTTGGATCGGGGAATGGTGCCCCCCGGCTCCGCAACGGCCGTCAGCCCAGCCACGTGTCGCGGTGCGCCCGCACGTAGTCCTCGAACGTGCGCGGCGCGCGTCCAGTGATCGACCGGACGGCGTCGGTCGTCCGCTCCGAGTACCCGGCCTTGAAGAACCCGAGGATCATCACCAGGAACCGCGCATAGTCGGGCGGCAGTCCGGCGCCGAGCAGGCCTTCGAGCATCGCCTCGGGTGCGATGTCCTCGAAGCCGACGTCGCGGCCGGTCTCGCGGGCGATGATCGCCGCGACCTCGTCGTGGTCGAGCGCGCGCGGGCCGGTGAGGTCGAAGGCGGCGCCGGCGAGGTCCTCGCGCACGAGCAGCGAGGCGGCCACCGCCGCGATGTCGCGCGCATCGACGAAGCTGCCGCGGGCGCGGCCCACCGGCAGGCGGATCCGCCCATGGGCCAGGATGTCGTGCAGCCAGTACGACTGGAAGTTCTGCATGAACCAGTTCGGGCGGATCACGTTCCACGCCACGCCCGACTGCTCCAGCGCGAGTTCCGCGCGGCGCAGCGGTGCCGACGGATCGGCATCGGCACCCATCGCGGACATCAGCACCACGCGCGCCAGGCCATGCCGGCGCGCCGCGTCGATCGCCGGCCCGAGCAGTTCATGCGGGTTCACATGGCCGGGTGGCGCGAGCAGGAAGGCACGGTCGGCGCGCGCGAAGGCGTCGTCGAGGCCACTGC
Source organism: Burkholderiales bacterium (assembly GCA_019751575.1). GTDB lineage: Bacteria > Pseudomonadota > Gammaproteobacteria > Burkholderiales > CAIKXV01 > CAIKXV01. The sequence goes on along the minus strand of JAIENF010000523.1, from coordinate 13 downwards.
CGCGCGTGAGGTC
>JAIENF010000479.1 GCA_019751575.1 Burkholderiales bacterium | reverse complement strand
GGTTCGATCGATGCCCAGCTGGTGCTGCGCGGAGACCGGCTTCTGGTATCGGTCGCGGCAGGCGCCTCGTCGAGCGTGGACGAGCTGGCGATGGCGCGCCAGCAACTGGTCGAGGCGCTGGCGGCGGCGGGGCTGACGGTCGAGTCGCTGCGGGTGGACGAGCGATGAGTACGCCGCCGCCCCGGTCTCCGCTGGCCGTCGCGCTCGCCTACCGGACCGGGGATGCCGCGCCGAAGGTGGTCGCGAAGGGGCGCGGCGCGCTGGCGGAGACGATCATCGAGCGTGCGCGGGAAGCAGGGGTCTATGTGCACGAGTCGACCGAGCTGGTCGGGCTCCTGATGCAGGTCGACCTCGACCAGCGCATCCCGCCGCAGTTGTACGTCGCGGTCGCCGAACTGCTCGCCTGGCTCTACCGTCTCGAAGGGGGCGGCGCGCCAGTCCCGGTCAGTGAACCGAAAGCGCAGCCAGCAGGTCTGCCTCCAGCCGCAGCACCGCGCGCTCGTTCGACAGGACCGGGCCGCTGATCAGGAGGATGTCCTCCGCCCGTTCGCCCAGGGTGTTGATCAGCGCGGTGTGCACGCTGATGTCGTACTCGACCAGCACGCGTGCGACGCTGTAGAGCAGGCCAGGTCGATCGCCCGCGACGATGGAGAGCACGTGGTAGGTACCGCGCTCGTCGGGACGGATGCCGACCTCGGGTTCGATGGGGAAGTGGCGCAACTGGCGGCTCAGCCGGCCGCGGATCGGCGGCGGCAGCGGCGCCCTCGAGGCCAGCGCGGCGGCCAGTTCCTGTTCGATGAAGCTCATCACGTTCCGGTACTCGCGGCCGGCGTCTTCCGGGTCGAGGACCGTGAACGAATCGAGTGCGTACTGGTGGCGCGTGGTGTTGATCTTGGCATCGACGATCGAGAAGCCGATGCGTTCGAAGAACCCGCACATGCGTGCGAACAGCTCCTCCTGCACGGGCACGTAGACCAGCACCTGCACCCCGCCTCCACCGGGCGCGGGGCGGGCACGCACCACCGGCCCGTCCGAGCTGACACGGTTCACCAGCGCACGCGCATGCCAGGCGATCTCCTGCGGGTCATGGCGAAGGAAGTAGGGCGTCTCCAGCATCTCCCAGAGCGGACGTTGCGCATCGGGGGGCAGCCCGTACAGCGCGAGCTTCGCGATCGCCTCGCGCTGGCGCATCTGCAGGTTGTGGTCGGTGTCCACGGCTCCGCCATCGAGGTAGCGGCGGGTCGCCAGGAACAGGTCTTCCAGGAGCTTCGCCTTCCAGCCGTTCCACACCTTCGGGCTGGTGCCCCGGATGTCGGCGACGGTCAGGATGTAGAGCGCGACCAGGCGCCGCAGGTCGCCCACGCGCCGGCCGAACGCGGCCACCACGTCGGGGTCGGAGATGTCCTGCTTCTGTGCGGTCGAGGACATCGCGAGATGGGCCTGGACGAGCCAGGCCACCAGCTCTGCATCTTCGCGCGGGATCGAATGGCTGCGGCAGAAACGGCGTGCATCCACCATGCCGAGTTCGGAGTGGTCGCCGCCACGGCCCTTGGCGATGTCGTGGAAGATCGCTGCCACGTACAGCAGCTCGGGCTTGTCGAAATCCGAGAGCAGCCGGCTGCACAGCGGGTACTCGTGCGCGAACTCGGGCACCGCGAACCGGCGCACGTTGCGCACCACGCGCAGGATGTGTTCATCGACCGTGTAGACATGGAAGAGGTCGTGCTGCATCTGTCCGAAGATGCGGCCGAAGGCGGGGATGTATCGGCGCAGCACGCCGTACAGGTGCATCCGGCGCACCTCGCGCACCACGCCCAGCGGCTCGCGCAGGATCTGCATGAACTGCGCACGGTTCACCGGGTCGGCGCGGAAGGCGCCGTCGATCCGGGTGCGGCTGCGCCACAGCGCGCGCATCGTCTCGGCCTCGATTCCCTTCAGTTCGGGGTGCCGCTGCAGGGTGATGAAGGTCGCGAGGATCGCGTGCGGGTCCTTGTCGAACAGGTCGCGGCTGCGTGCCTCGAGCAGTTCGTTGCGCGCCTGGAAGCGGTGGTCGATCGGCACCGGCGGGGACGGCGGCCCCGGCCGCAGGCGGGACAGCAGGTTCTGCAGCAGGATGGTGTTGGTCAGGGTGACCGATTTCGCGGTGCGGTAGTAGCGCTGCATCAGCTGTTCGCTGGCCCGCTTGGACGCCGTGTCCACGAAGCCGTACTGCCCGGCCAGGCGCGTCTGGAGGTCGAACAGCAGGCGGTCTTCGCGGCGGCCGGCGACCAGGTGGGTGCGGATGCGCAGGTCGTTCAGGAAACGCTCGTGGCGGGCGATGAACGTCGCCTCGTCGGCGGTGATGAGGCCGTTGGCAGCGAGCTCGCGCCAGTCCGAGCCGGCGCGGCTGGCGCGGCCGATCCACAGGATGGTCTGCAGGTCGCGCAGCCCGCCGGGGCTTTCCTTGATGCTGGGTTCGAGATTGTGCGCACTCTCCTGGTAGCGCGTGTGGCGCTGCTGCTGCTCGAGCTGCTTGGCCTGGCAGAACAGGACCGGATCGAGCCGCGATGCAAGCAGGTCGCGGAATGCGCTGGCGCGCTGGCGCGCCCCGCACACCAGCCGTGCTTCGAGCAGGTTGGTCTGCACGGTCACGTCGCGCGCGGAGATCTCGAGGCATTGCTCGACGGTGCGCACGCTGTGTCCGACCTCGAGGCCGATATCCCAGAGCGTGCCGATCAGTTCCTCGACCTTGGTCTCGATCGCCGGTGTCGGCGGCCCGCCGAGCAGGACCAGCAGGTCGACATCCGACCAGGGAAAGAGTTCGCCGCGGCCATAGCCGCCCACCGCCAGCAGCGCCGCGGCCGGTGGCATCCGCAGATGCCGCCACACTTCGCGCAGCAGGGTGTCGGTGAGCATCGCCTGCCCGCGCAGCATGCGGCGCGCCGGCAGGCCGGCCAGGTAGCGCTCGCGCAACTGCGCGCGCCCGTCGGCCAGCTGCTGCCGCAGCCGGAGTGTCAGTTCGGTGCGGGCGGGCGCGGAGCCGGCGGCAGGCTCGGCGGGCATGGATTGCAGCATGTCTGTGGAGTGCGGTCGGTCGCCGGTGCGGGCCTGTGGCGGCAACGGCGGCAGGAATCAGGCCGGGGGCGCTGGCGTGCCATCCGACACGGTCAGCACTTCGACGCCGATGTCGGTCACGAGCACGGTGTGCTCCCACTGCGCGGACAGGCTGTGGTCCTTGGTGACGATCGTCCAACCGTCGGCCAGTTGCCGGATGGGCGCCTTGCCGGCGTTGATCATCGGCTCGATCGTGAAGGTCATGCCCGCTTCGAGGCGCAGCCCGGTCCCGGGACGACCGTAATGGAGCACCTGGGGTTCTTCATGGAAGCGCCGGCCGATGCCGTGTCCGCAGAACTCGCGCACCACGCTGAATCCGTTGCCCTCGGCCAGGGTCTGGATCGCATGTCCGATGTCGCCGAGCGTCGCTCCGGCCTTCACCTGGCGGATGCCTGCCCACATGCAGGCATGCGTGAGCTCGCACAGGCGGCGGGCCTGGATCGACGGTTCGCCGACATGGAACATGCGGCTGGTGTCGCCATGGAAACCGTCCTTGATCACCGTGATGTCGATGTTGATGATGTCGCCAGGCCGAAGCTTCTTGTCGCCCGGTATGCCATGGCAGACCACGTGGTTCACCGAAGTGCAGATGGATTTCGGATACGGCGCGTACCCGGCCGGCGCGTAGTTGAGCGGTGCGGGTATCGCCTGCTGCACGCCGGTGATGTAGTCGTGGCAGAGCCGGTCGAGATCATCGGTGGTGATGCCGGGCTGCACGTGGG
>JAIENF010000715.1 GCA_019751575.1 Burkholderiales bacterium | reverse complement strand
GAACAGTGCCGACCTCATCGAAGGTCCGCGATCAAGGGGTCAGCTCGATGCCCGACGAGCGCACGACCTTGGCCCACTTCGCGATCTCGGACTTGATGAACGCGCTGAACTGCTCCGGCGAACTGCCCACCGGATCGGCGCCGAGCCGGGACAGCGTGTCCGCCACCTCCGGCAGCTTCACCACGCGGGCCACTTCCCGGTACAGCCTCTGGATCGCGTCGTTCGGGCTTCCCGCCGGCGCCAGCAGGCCGGTCCAGCCAGACGTGGTGATGCCGGCCATCCCCGCCTCGGTTGCCGTCGGTACGTCGGGCAGCACCGCGGAGCGCTGCGGCCCCATCACGGCGATGGCCCGCAGCTTGCCCGAGCGGATGTGCTGGGTGACCGACGGCAGCGTCGTGAACATCACCGCGTTGCTCCCGGCCAGCAGGTCGATCACCGCGGGCGTCTCGCCCTTGTACGGGACGTGCAGCATCTTCACCCCGTTCATCTGGCTGAACAGTTCACCCGACAGGTGGTTCATGTTCGCGACCCCGGCCGAGCCGTAGGGAAGCTCGCCCGGTCGCTTGCGGGCGAGCATCGCCAGTTCCTTCAACGACGTCACCGGCAGCGCGGGATTCACCACCACGACGAAGGTGATGCCGGTCACCTGCGACACCGGCGCGAAATCGCGCAGCGTGTCATAGGGCAGTTGCTTGAAGACCAGTGGATTGATGGCCACCGCCGACGGCGGCGCCATCACCAGCGTGTATGCATCGGGCTTTGCCTTGGCCACCGTCTCCATGCCGATGATCGCGTTGGCGCCGGGACGGTTCTCGATCACCACCGGCTGCCCCAGGCCCTCCTGCATGCGCTGGCCCACCGTACGGGCGGCGATGTCCAGGCTCGCACCCGCCGCCTGCGGAACGACGATGCGCACCGGGCGGTTCGGGAAATCCGGCTGCGCGAAGGCAGCCGTGGACAGCACCGCGGCGGCCAGTGCCAGGATCGCGCCGGCGCCGACGCGGCGGTACCCGCCGCCCGCACACCCCTGAACAGCTTCAACCCGGGGCGAACCCGGCGAACGCCTGCTGCCTGCCACCTGCATGGAATCGTGCATCACACCTCCGCGGTCACTTCGATTTCGATCAGCTTTCCCTGCCGGGTGTCGACCCACGCATACTCGCACCCGGCCACCGGATGCGGCACCAGTGCCCGGAACGCCGAGCGCAGGTGCTCCATCCGCTGCGATTCGTGCAGGAAGAACGATGCCCGGACCACCCGCTGCCAGGACGATCCGGCCAGCGCAAGGGTATCGCCGATGCGCCCGACGATCACCGGAAGCTGTTCATCGAACGTCGGCAGCACCACCGTGTTTCCGGAAATGAAGAGCACGCCTTCGCGCACGAGGTGGCGCGCGACGATCGTCGGCGGCGCGTACTCGACGACCTGCTTGCGTGACGCGGGATCGACCGGACGCATTGCCAGAAGGTCGAGCGCCAGCCGCGCGCCGGAGGCGAAGCGCGACGGTCGAACATGGCTTGAACTCACCGACCGCGCCGCACCGGACAGGATGCGCGCCCGTTCCTCGACCGCTCCGCCCCATGCATCCATGTCGCGCGCCCAGAGCCGGGTACGCACCGTGTCGTCCAGCGACAGTCCATGCACGCGCAGCCGCGCGTCCATGCGCTCGAGCAGTCGGGCCATCTCGGCCTCGACCGTGCCGTCCGGCTCGCCTTCGGCCGACAGCGCGACGAACTCGTGCCCGAGCCAGGGCGCCAGCGTTTCCTGCATCAGCCGGGCACTCCTGCAGCGGGCGCGAGGCGGCGCACCAGTGCGATCCCGGCCAGCGTGGCTGCGATCGATCCGCAGACATGCAGCGCGACCAGCGTGCCGGCCCAGCCGTAGTCGCCGCGCTCGATCAGCACGACGGTCTCGGCCGAGAAGGTGGAGAAGGTCGTGAGCCCGCCGAGGAAGCCGGTTACCAGGAACAGCCGGACTTCGGGTGGCCAACCGGCGTTGCGTCCGATCACTTCCCAGGTGGCACCGATCAGCAGCCCGCCGACCACGTTGGCCGCCAGGGTACCCAGCGGCACCGGTCCGAACAGCGGGTTGCAGAGCAGCGCCAGGGCCCAGCGCAGCCAGGCGCCGAGCGCGGCACCGACGCCCACTGCAAGCAGCCCCATGGCGCTCATGGCCGTTCGCCTCCCAGCCAGCGCCCGGCCGCCTCGTCATCGCTCGCGCGCGATTCGACCCAGCGTTCGCCCGCCGGCGTGCGCTCCTTCTTCCAGAACGGCGCCCGGGTCTTCAGGTAGTCCATGATGAAGGCGCAGGCCGCCAGTGCCTCCTCTCGATGCGCCGACAGCGCGACCACCAGCACGATCTGGTCGGCCGGCCGCAGGCAGCCGACCCGATGCACGACCAGCGCATCCTGCAGGCGCCAGCGGCCATGGGCCTCGTCGAGGATCTGCTGCAGCGCCTTCTCGGTCATGCCGGGATAGTGCTCCAGCGTGAGTTCCGTGACGCCGCTGCCTTCGTTGAAATCGCGCATCACGCCGATGAAGCTGGCGACTGCACCGACGTCGTTGCGCCCGGCGCGCAGGGCACGGATCTCGGCGGAGATGTCGAAGTCCTCTGGCTGCACGCGCACCGGCATCGGTCAGCCTCCGGTGACCGGCGGGAACAGCGCGACCTCGTCGCCGTCGGCAAGGGCCTGGCCTGCGCCGGCGAGATCATGGTTGACCGCGATGCGAACCTGCCGCTTCGGATCGAGTTCGACGGCCCAGGCATCGCCGCGACGGGCGAGCCAGGCGCGCAGTTCGCCCGCGGTCGTCACGTCGTCGGGCAGCACGAGGCGTTCGCGCTCGATGCCGAGCACTTCACGCAGGCGTGCAAAATAGAGCATCTGGACGGTGGCCATGGGGCGATGATAGCGCTCCGCATGCGCTCCGGCACCGATCACCGCCCGTGATCACACTGCGCGCGGCGGGAATCGTCCGTGCACGAACGCCACGATGGCCGGGATATCGTCGATATCCAGCCGGGCCACGTGCGGCGGCAGCACCGGCAGCGCCGGCAGGTCGGTCGCCACTGCGACCACCCATGGGTCTGCCGGCGCCAGCAGGCCTGCCGGGCAGGCCGCCCGATGGACCTCGATCTTCGGGATCGGCGCGTGCTTCCAGCCCTCGACCAGCACCAGGTCGCAGGGAGACAGCCGCGCCAGCAGTTCCTGCAGCGAGGGCTCCGGCGCGCCGCGCAGCTCGTGCATCAGCGCCCAGCGGTTGGCGGAGCCGATCAGCACCTCGGTGCAGCCGGCCTGGCGGTGCCGCCACGAGTCCTTGCCCGGCTGGTCGACATCGAATGCATGGTGGGCATGCTTGAGCAGCGACACCCGCCAGCCGTGCGCGACCAGCGCCGGCACCAGCCGTTCGATCAGGGTCGTCTTGCCGCTGCCGGAAAAGCCGGCGAAACCGAGCACGTTCATGCGCCGAGTGTAGCGAGCTGCCCGCCAGACAGGTGCAGCCGCCGCGCCCCGGGCAGTTCGGCGAGTGCCCGATCGTGCGCGGCGATCAGCACGGCGGCGCCGTCCCGCACCAGCCGTCCGACCAGGTCCAGCACCTGTGCATGCGAGTCCCGGTCCAGGTTCGCGGTCGGCTCGTCGAACAGGAACAGCCTCGGCGAGAGCACCCAGGCTCGGGCGATCGCGGTGCGCTGCGTCTCGCCCGCGGACAGCCGGCGCGGGTCGGTCGCGGCGAGCGGCTCCAGGCGGGCCCATTCGATCGCCGCCTGCGCGTGCCGGCGGCATTCCGCCCGGCCGATGCCGCGCG
>JAIENF010000039.1 GCA_019751575.1 Burkholderiales bacterium | reverse complement strand
GCTGCCACAGGTCGAGGCGTCCCTCGTTGCGGTGGATCCTTCGGATGGCGCCATCAAGGCGCTGGTCGGCGGTTTCGACTTCAACCGTACCCAGTTCAACCATGTCACGCAGGCCATCCGGCAGCCCGGATCCAGCTTCAAGCCGTTCATCTATTCCGCCGCGCTCGAGCGCGGATTCACCGCAGGCACCGTGGTCAACGACGCGCCGTTGAGCTTCGGGTCGCGCGAGACCGGGTCGGAACCCTGGGAGCCCAAGAACTACGACGGCAAGTACGACGGCCCGATGCGCATCCGCACCGCCCTCGCGCGATCGAAGAACACGGTGACCATCCGGGTGCTGCAGGCGATCGGTACCCAGTACGCCCAGGACTACATCACCAAGTTCGGCTTCGATGCGAAGCTGCATCCCCCCTACCTCACGATGGCGCTGGGCGCGGGGGGCGTGACGCCGCTGCAGATGGCGGCGGGCTACGCGGTGTTCGCCAACGGTGGCTTCCGGGTGACTCCGTTCATGATCCGGCGTGTCGAAGACCAGAAAGGCACGGTGCTGTTCGAGGCCAAGCCGGCGGTGGCCAACGAGGGTGCCGAGCGGGTCATCGACGCGCGCAATGCGTTCGTGATGTCCAGCATGATGCTGGATGTCGTGCGCGCGGGTACCGCCACGCGGGCGCTTTCGCTCGGGCGCGGCGACCTGGCCGGCAAGACCGGCACGACCAACGATTTCCTGGACGCCTGGTTCGCCGGCTATCAGCCGGGGCTGGTGGCGGTGAGCTGGGTCGGCTTTTCGACGCCGCGCACGCTCGGCACCGGCGAGACCGGCGGCGCCGCCGCGCTGCCGATCTGGATCAGCTACATGGGCGCTGCGCTCAGGGGGGTTGCGGAGCAGCCGCTGACCCCGCCCGAGGGCATCGTCGCCGCGCGCATCGATCCCGCCACCGGCCTGCGCGACGCCAGCGGAGGCGGAATCAGCGAGTTCTTCTATCACGAGAACCTGCCGCGAGAACACGAGGCCGCTCCGCAGGGCGGAGACGCCCGGCCTCAGGACGACGTCAAGGCGCAGATTTTCTGAGATCGGGGGATCGCCGTGCCACGAGAGACCCATTCCCGGCAGCGGCAGACGCGCGAGCGGATCGCACAACTCGCGGCGCGCCTGATCGCGGAGGATGGCATCGACGACTGGGGGCTCGCAAAGAAGAAGGCCGCCCGGACGCTGGGCCTCGCCGAGGCGCACTGCCTGCCGACCAACGTCGAGCTGGAGGCGGCGCTGCTCGAGCACCAGCGGATCTTCGATGAAGACGGGCAGCGCGAAGTCCTGCACTGGCTGCGGTCACAGGCACTGGACCTGATCGACCTGTTCCAGCGCTTCGATCCGCATCTGGCCGGTCCGGTCCTGTCGGGGGCGATCGGCAAGTACCCGACAATCCACCTGCACCTGTTCACGGATGACGAAAAGGCGATAGAGTTGTTCCTGCTGAAGGAAGCCGTACCGTACGACCCGTCACAGCGCCGGGTGTTCATCTCCGGAGTCGCGTCCATCGTGCCGTGTTTTGAATTGAACGTCGAAGGAACCGACGTGCACCTGCTGCAATTCAGCGGCGGGCATCGCCACCAGCCGGTCCGGCTCACCGCAGAGGGCAGGCCGATGGCCCGTGCCGGACGGGCGAGCCTGGCAGCGAAGCTGGACGAGACCGCGGCGCCGGAGCCGTTGCACGACTGGCGATGAAGAAGCACCGTACCGCCGTGACAGCGAAGGGTCACCATGGCTCCTGAGGGCGCCGGCAAGCCCGGCGCCGAGGCAGACGACCTCAGCCGGTTCCTGATCCGCTCGCCGACGCAGATCGGCCAGATACTCACCGCCATCGCGGAGCACCGCGAGATCGTCACCGCCTACTTCAACCGAGGCCGGCAGTTCCTGCTGACCGCGATCGTGGAAGTCGACGTGCCCGGCAAGCGGGTGGTGATCGACAGAGGCTCGGACGAGGCGGTCAACGCGCGGCTGCTCGAGAGCGACCGGGTGGTGCTGGTCAGCGCGCATGAAAAGGTCAAGGTGCAGTTCAGCGTCAAGCGGGTGCGCGAGATCGACTACGAGGGCGAGCCGGCATTCTCGATCGCGCTGCCGTCCGAACTGCTGAAGCTGCAGCGGCGCGAATACTTCCGCGTGCGTACCAGTGCGAGCGAGCCGGTGCGCGTGCGGCTGCCGACCAGCGCCTCCGACGTGCTGGAACTGCAGGCGCTCGACGTGAGCGTCGGTGGCCTGGCGGCGTTCGCTGCCTTGCCGGCCGACCGCATGGAGATCGGCAGTCGATTCCCCGGCGCCAGCCTCCAGGTCGGGACCGGCAGTTCGGTCACGGTCGAACTGGAACTGCGCAATGCCAACACGGTACGGCTGCGCAACGGCACCGAATCGACGCGCGCCGGGTTCCGCTTCGTCGACCTCCCCGAAGCCGCGCAGCAGCAGATCCAGCGATACCTGATGCGCGTGGAGCGCGAACGCCGCAACCGCGAGAGCGAACTGGAACGCTGAAACCGGACGCCGTGACGGGGCTGCCGGGTCCCGGCGGGTTCAGCGGGCCTCGCGCATCCAGCGCGCCGCATCGAGCGCGAAATAGGTGAGGATGGCGTCTGCGCCGGCGCGCTTGAACGAAAGCAGGGACTCCATCGCCACGGCCCGTTCGGTCAGCCAGCCGTTGGCACTGGCCGCCTTCAGCATCGCGTACTCGCCACTCACCTGGTACACGGCGGTCGGCACGCCGAAGGTGTCCTTCACCCGGCGCAGGATGTCGAGGTACGGCATGCCCGGCTTCACCATCACCATGTCGGCACCTTCGGCGAGGTCGAGCGCGACCTCGCGCAGCGCCTCGTCGCTGTTCGCCGGGTCCATCTGGTAGGTGTACTTGGAGCTTCCGCCCAGCGTGGCGGCGGAACCGACTGCATCGCGGAACGGGCCGTAGAACGAGGATGCGTACTTCGCGGAGTAGGCGAGGATGCGGGTATGGATCTGCCCGCCTTCATCCAGTCGCCTGCGGATCGCACCGATGCGGCCGTCCATCATGTCGGACGGAGCGACCACGTCCACGCCCGCCTGGGCATGTACACGCGCCTGCTCGACCAGCACGGCGACGGTCTGCTCGTTGAGCACGTACCCGTGCTCGTCGATGAGGCCGTCCTGTCCATGGCTGGTGTACGGATCGAGCGCGACGTCGGTCATCACGCCCAGGTCCGGGAACCGTGCCTTCAGCGCCGCCACCGCGCGCGGCACGAGCCCGTCCGGGTTCAGGGCCTCGCGCCCGTCCGGCGTCTTCAGGGAAGGCTCGATCACCGGGAACAGGGCGATCATCGGGATGCCTTCTTCCACGCAGCGTCCGGCCGCCGCCAGCAGCCCCTCGACATTGATGCGCTCGACGCCCGGCATCGACGGCACCGGCTGTGCCGGCGCGCCGCCATCATGCACGAACACCGGATAGATCAGGTCGTCGGTGGACAGCCGGTGCTCGCGCGCCAGTCGGCGCGAGAATTCGTCGTGCCGCATCCGGCGCAGCCGGGTCGTGGGGAAGGACGGGGCGCCGGCGGGCGCGGGGCGGATCGGAAGGGACATGCGGCGGACCTCGTGCAGCGCGGTAGCGGAGTATCGATTCTGCCCGCCGCAGCCTGCACCGGCAATGTGCGGGGCGCCGGGAACTTTCCTTCCGGGTCGCGGTCTGAAGGGCTGACGACGAAACGTCGTTTCCCGCACTCCCTCCCTGAGCGGGAGCCTTATCCCCCTAAGGCATCCTCACCCCGG
>JAIENF010000119.1 GCA_019751575.1 Burkholderiales bacterium | reverse complement strand
AGCTGATGCGCTACCAGCGCCCGGATGGCACCGATGTACAGTTCGTGCGCCCGGCGCACCGCCTGCTCGCGCTGCATGGCGGCACCGTGGTGCCGGTGCAGGCGCTGGGGTTGCAGGCAGGCTTCCACACGGTCGGCCATCGCCAGATGAGCTCGGGCACGATCTCGATCGCCACCGCCTTCGAGTATCCGCACCGGCTGATGGTGCTGGGCAAGGTGGTCGCCTCGTTCGCCGAACGCCGGCAGCGGATCGAGGACGGACTGCGCGCGAAGGCCGGCAGCGACACGCTGATCGCCCCCGACGCGCTGCTCGACGAAGTCACCGGGCTGGTCGAATGGCCGGTGGTCTACGAGGGCCACTTCGATGAGGCCTTCCTCGACGTACCGCAGGAATGCCTGATCCTGACCATGCAGCAGAACCAGAAGTACTTCGCGCTGGCCGATGCCTCGGGCCGACTGCGCAACCGCTTCCTGCTGGTCAGCAACCTCGAGGCGTTCGACCCGACCGCCATCGTGTCTGGCAACGAGCGGGTGCTGCGTGCGCGCCTGGCGGATGCCAAGTTCTTCTTCGACCAGGACCGCAAGACCCCGCTGGCCGAGCGCGTGCAGCGGCTGGCCAGCGTCGTCCACCACAACAAGCTGGGCAGCCAGCTCGACCGGGTGCAGCGCACCTGCAAGCTCGCCGCGCAGCTCGCACGCCTGCTCTCCGCTGCGACGCCGGCACTGGCCGTCGACCCGGCGCTGGCCGAGCGCGCGGCCTGGCTGGCCAAGGCCGACCTGGTGACCGACATGGTCGGCGAGTTCCCCGAACTGCAGGGCGTGATCGGGGAATACTACGCGCGCCACGACGGTGAAGACGACGCGGTGGCCGCGGCCATCGAGCAGCACTACCACCCGCGCTTCGCAAATGATTCGCTGCCCCGGGCACCGCTGTCGCTGGTGGTCGCGCTGGCCGACAAGCTCGACACGCTGGTCGGCCTCTGGACCGCCGCCGGGGCGCCGACCGGCGACAAGGATCCGTTCGGACTGCGCCGTCAGGCACTCGGCGTGCTGCGCATGCTCGCCGAGCACCCGCTGCCGCTCGACCTGCGCGAACTGGTCGACCTGGCGATCGCGCAGTTCCCGCCGCAGGTGATGAAGGCATCCGTGGCGCCCGACCTCTACCGGTTCTTCATCGACCGGCTGTCCAACTACCTGCGCGACCGTGGCCACGATCCGCGCGGCATCGATGCGGTGCTCTCGCTCGACCCGACACGCATCGACCAGGTGCCGGCAAAGCTGGACGCCGTCGCGGCGTTCGGCCGCCTGCCGGAATCCGAGGCGCTTGCGGCCGCGAACAAGCGGGTGCGCAACATCCTGCGCAAGGAAGGGGCCTCCGACGGCCGTGCGGATCCCTCGCTGATGACCGAGGCCGCCGAGAAGGCGCTGCATGCAGCGCTGTCGACGCTGGAGCCCGAGGTGGTGGCGTGCACCGGACGCGAGGATTACGCGGGCGCCCTGACCCGCCTGGCCTCGGTGCGCACGGCGGTGGACCGCTTCTTCGACGAGGTGATGGTGATGACCGACGACGCAGCGGTGCGCGCCAACCGGATCGCCCTGCTGCAGTCGCTGGAGCGATCGCTGAACCAGGTGGCCGACATCTCCAGGCTGGCGGCGTGAGCGTCCGGGCATGAAGCTGGTGATCCTCGATCGCGACGGCGTGATCAACCATGACAGCGACCAGTTCATCAAGTCGCCGGACGAATGGAAGCCGATCCCGGGCAGCCTGGAGGCGATCGCGCGCCTGAACCAGGCCGGGTTCCAGGTGGTGGTTGCCACCAACCAGTCCGGCGTCGGGCGAGGGCTGCTCGACATGGCGACCCTGAACGCGATCCACGACAAGATGCACCGCAGGCTGGCGCAGGCCGGCGGCCATGTCGCCGCGGTCTTCTATTGCCCGCATGCTGCCGATGCGAACTGCGGCTGCCGCAAGCCGCGCGCCGGCCTGTTCGAAGAGATCGGCCGCCGCTTCGGACTGCCACTCGGCGGCGTGCCATCGGTGGGCGACTCGCTGCGCGACCTGCAGGCGGCGGCGACCGCCGGTGCGGCGCCCATGCTGGTGCTGACCGGCAAGGGCCAGCAGACCCGGCGCGCGGGCGGCCTGCCGGAGGGCACCCCGGTGTTCGCCAACCTCGCCGATGCGGTGACGGCGATCTGCGAATGACGTTGCCGGCATGCGAAGGCCTGGCCAGGTGCTGAACCTGCTGCGTTCGATCGTGTTCGCACTGGCGGCGGCGTTGATCACGCCGCCCTATGCGTTCCTCGCGCTGGCGATCTTCTTCCTGCCGCCGATGACGCGCTACCGGATCATCTCGACCTGGTCGGTGGCCATCGTCTGGCTCGCCCGCATCATCTGCGGGGTGCGCTGGAAGGTGACCGGAATGGAGCGGCTGCCCGCGGTGCCGTCGATCATCCTGTCCAAGCACCAGTCGGCCTGGGAGACCCTCGCTTTCCAGGCGATCTTCCCGCCGCAGGTCTGGGTGCTCAAGCGATCGCTGCTCTGGGTTCCCTTCGTCGGCTGGGGCATCGGCATGCTGTCGCCGATCGCGATCGACCGCAGCCAGCGCATCCGTGCGCTGAAGCAGACGCTGGAGCAGGGGCGCGCGCGCCTCGCGCAGGGTTTCTGGGTGGTCGTGTTTCCCGAAGGCAGCCGGGTGGACCCGGGCACGCGAGGCACCTGGCAGATCGGCGGCCCGTGGCTGGCGGCACACGCCGGTGCACCGGTGGTCCCGGTGGCGGTGAACTCCGGGGAGCTGTGGCCGCGCAACGGGTTCATCAAGCACCCTGGAACGATCGAGGTGATGATCCTCGATCCGATCGATCCCGCCGGCATGAAGGCGGAAGCATTGAGCAGGCTGGTCGAGCAGCGCATCGAAGACGCGATGCTGCAATTGAACGGAAAGGCAAGAAGCCGTTGAGTATCCCGCACCACCCCCGCATCGCCCCGCAGCACCCTGCGCCCGCCACGGGCGACGTCCGCCGGCGGATGATGGCCGCGCGCGGCACGCACCTGGACACCGACCAGATCGGCCTGATCGAGCTCGACGGACAACCGGTCGAATACGTGATGCGGCGCAGCCTGCGCCGTACGCGCGCGATGCTGAGCCTGTCGGATCGCGGCCTCGTCCTGGCGGTGCCGATGCGCATGTCGGCGCGCGCGATCGAGACCTTCCTGCAGCACAGCCATCCATGGCTGCGCCGTCACTTTCCGCGCTGGCGGGACAACGCGAGGCCGCACCTCGAGCTGACCACGCTGCAGCGGGTGCTGTGGCAGGGCGCTTCACTGCCGATCGACGTCGGCGCCGCCGCTGCGCCGTCGGTGAGGCCCGAGGACGGGCGGATCGGCGTCCGCGTGCCAGACCCGGCCGATCCGGGCGCAGTGCGCGCGGCGTTGCGCGCCTGGGTCCAGTCGGCCGCCCTTCCGCATTTCGAGGAACGCGCACGACACTTCGCGCCGATGGTCGGCGTCGATGCGCCGCCGATCAGGCTCACGAACGCGCGCACGCTCTGGGGCAGCTGCACGCCAGCGGGCCTGGTTCGAGTGAACTGGCGCCTGATGCAGGGTCCGGCACACCTGGTCGACTACGTGGTGGTGCACGAGCTCGCGCACCTCGTCGAGGCGAACCATTCCGCGCGCTTCTGGGCGGTCGTCGAGCGCGGCTACCGGGAGCATCGAGAGGCACGGCGCGAGCTCACCGAATGGCAGCGAAGGCTGGCCGCGCTGTGAACCTGCCCGGCTGCC
>JAIENF010000348.1 GCA_019751575.1 Burkholderiales bacterium | reverse complement strand
CGTGTAGTCGTTCACCCCCTGCCGGGTGCCGTGCGGGCCCTGCGGCCCGGGCTTGCCCTTCGCGGTGACGGAGTCGCTGAACTCGCCTTCCGCCAGGCCGGACAGCGTGACCGGGATGTCGACCAGCACCCAGTGGAAGAAGTCGATGCGCTCCAGGGACTTCGGGATGGTGCGGCCCTCCTGGTTGACGTCGGTCGCCTCGCTGGGGACGTCGGGGTCGCAGCACAGCAGCACCAGCGATTTCGTGCCGGGCGGCAGGTCGCTCCAGGCGAGGGCCGGACTCAGGTTGTCGGACAGGCCGGCATGGGTGGCCGGGTCGGGCCTGCAGAAGGCGTACTTCGGCGGGATCGGGGCGTTGTCTGCGAATGCGAGCGAGGTCAGTTTCATCGGCGGCTCCGCGGGTCGGGAATTGGCAGGCGCAGCCACGGACCGCGACCCGCGGCCCCGGTCGGACGCCGTCGTGCGGGTATCCGGGCGGCACCGCGTGATCACACTGCACCATGGCCAGACGCCGATGATAAACGTGCTGCGCCGTCAGCGTGCGTCCCTTGCCAGTTCCCGTGCCCGCTGATCCCTGGGCAGCCTCGCCAGCACCGCGACCCGGGCGTGGAACCGCGCCATGTCGCCGCCCACGGCCTCGATCATCGCCTTGAACGCCGGCACATGTTCGTTGTAGAGCGCGACCGAGGCGAGCTGCGCATTGTTCGGGCCGTCGCCAAACCAGCGGTCGAAGCCGTCGAAGGGCTGCGCCGGCCGTCCGGCCGAGGCCGGCACGCCCCAGGCGATGCGGAAGGCGGTGTATTCGGCACGCAGGCGTTCATCCAGCGCCTTGCGGCCCTTGCGCCGGGCATCATCCCCGTCGGCCTGCCGGAACAGCGTTGCAAGCCGGTCGCGGTGCGCCAGCAGCATCGCGAAGAACGCTTCCCGCCGGGCGAGCGAACGTGCATGCGCTTCACCGGCCGCGGGATCCCCGTTCGCCTTCATCCAGCGGCGCACCCCCTCGATTTCGACCGCCACCGCATACGATTCGTTGAACGCGGTGTCGCCGGGGGCATACACCCGCTGGTGCGCGAGTTCATGGAAGATCAGGCGCGCCAGTTCCGCCTCGGGCCAGCGCACGAACGTGTTGAGCACCGGGTCGTCGAACCAGCCGAGCGTCGAGTAGGCCGGGACTGCACCGACCCAGGTCTGCAGGCCCTCCTCGCGGCGCGCGCGTTCAGCGAAGCGATCGGCAGCCGCGCGGTCGAAGTAGCCCCGGTAGCCAACGCAGCCAGCGACCAGGAAGCACCATTGCCTGGCATCGACCGAGAACTCGGGCGCAGCGAAAACGTTCCAGACCACGGCCGGGCGGCCGACGTCCGCATAGCTGAGATAGCTTGCGTTGTCGGGCAGTGCCAGTTCGCGGCTGGCGAACGCACGGATGCGCAGCACGAGCGCGAGGCGCTCCTTCAGGTCCGCGGGTGTCGCCGGGTCGACGAGCAGGTCGTCGATCGCCCGCGACCGGGCGAGCACGCCGAGGTGCCCCTGGACGGCCTGCGCATAGAAGCCGACCGTCGCACAGCCGCCGAGCATCCCCGCCAGCAGCGCGGCGAGGACCAGGCGCAGCTGGCGCTTCATGCGCGCGGCGCGCCGGGACTGAACCGGCCGTCCCGCAGGAACGCCGCCACCTCGCCCGCCACCCGGGCGGACAGGACCAGCGAGCCGTGGTTGACGGGCAGCAGGATGGTGTCGCGCGCACCGGGCACCCGTGCCTCTTCCAGCGACACGGCTCCGTCGCTGGTGCCGGGAAAGCGCACGATCAGGCGCGACAGGCCCAGCGGCCGGCTGCCCGCGATCACCCCGACCTGATGCCCTGGATCAGGCTGCGGGCGCGGCGCTGCCAGCCATTCCTGCAGCGTTCGCCCGAGCATGCGGCGGCCGCCCGGCAACCGCAGCAGCGAACGCGCCGCCGCACTGTCGCCATACGGTGCGCCGAGCAGCACCACGCGCGACACGCGGGCGGCGAGGAGCGGGCTGTCGGCCAGCGCACGCAGCATCAGCACGCCGCCGGCGCTATGCCCGACGAGATGGAGCCTCGGCAGCCCGACCGGACCGCACGCGGGGCCGTCGCCGGCCAGCGCGAACGCAGCCAGCCGCCTGGCGTTGGTAGATGCGTCCTCCGCGACGCAGGCATAGCCGAAGGAACGGGTCGAGAATCCGGCCCGCCGCAACCGGTTGCCGAGCAGCGCCATCGACGCCGCCGGCATCCACAACCCGTGGACCAGGACGACCCGGTCAGGTGACGACGGCATCCGACAATGCGTCGAGGTGCGCGACCTCGCCCCAGACCTCGAGCCGGAACCGGCCGCCCTCGTGTTCCAGGCAGTTGTAGGCCGCGTTGTACAGGCTGAACACCCGCGGCTGGTCGAGCGGGATCGAATGCGTGTGCCGGTACATCATGTCGAGGATGCCGCCATGGGCGACCACGCAGAGCGTGCCGCCGGGATGCGCATCGACCAGCGAGGTGACCGCATCGACCGTGCGCTCGTACAGGTCGCGGAAGCTCTCGCCGCCCGGGATTCGGAAGTCCGCATCGCGATGCTTCGATCGCGCATGGGCCTCGGGATGGCTCGCCGCGATCTCGGCGCTGGTCTTGCCTTCCCATTCGCCGAAGTCCATCTCGCGCAGCCTGCGGTCGGCGACCGGCTGCGGCGCATCGGGATGCTCGGCGAGCGTCGCCTGGCCGATCGCCTGCGCGGTATTCCAGGCGCGCTGCAGGTCGCTGGCATAGATCGCGGTGAACCGCTCGCGCTTCAACCGCCGGCCGATCGCCAGTGCCTGCTGCCGGCCCAGCGCAGACAGCGGCGTATCGGTCTGGCCCTGGATGCGCCGGTCGCGGTTCCACTCGGTCTCGCCATGGCGGATCAGCACGACGCGTGTCGTCACGGGCGGCATCGCGCCCGCATCGCCCCCCGCCGGCTCACTGATCATCGGCCTTCTTTCCGTCCAGCTCCGACTTGATGATCTGGAACGCGGCAGCCAGCGTCTTCTCGTAGCGCGCCCGTTCGGCGGCGATGGTCTCCGGCGTCCATGTGTAGAACCCCTCTCCGGTCTTCATGCCGAGCTTGTTCGCCGCGACCCGGTCGGTCAGCGCACTGCTGACGTCGGGCGAGTTGTTGAAGTGCGGATACATCTCGGCACCGGCCGCCGCATGCACCTCGAGGCCGGCATGGTCGCGCTGCAGGCAGGGGCCCGCAGCGATGTAGCGGAAGCCGAAGCCGAAGCGCACCGCGGCATCGATGTCCTCGGCCTCGCAGAAGCCCTGGTCCATCAGCCAGAACGCCTCGCGCGACAGCGCATGCTGCAGCCGGTTGGCGAGGAAACCCGGGATGTCGCGCTTGACCCGCACAGGCACGCGACCGGTCGCGCGCAGCATCGCGCACACACGGTCAGCGACCTTCGGATCGGTGGCCTCCGAACTCACCACCTCGACCGCCGGCACCAGGTGCGCCGGCATGAAGTAGTGGGTGTTCAGCATGCGGTCGCGCGAGGCGAGGCCTTCGCCGATCTTGCTGATGCCGATCGCCGACGAGTTGCTGCACAGGGGCGTATCGCGCCGGGCGAGCGTCTCGAGCTCGCGGAACAGCGTGCGCTTGAGTTCGAGCTGCTCGGGCACCGCCTCGATCACGATGTCGATCGACGGCCAGGGCACGCCGGCCAGGCTGTCGTGCACGGTGTAGCGGCCACGTGCCGCAGCATCGGCGCCGAGCTTGTCGAAGGTCTGGCCGATGCGCTCC
>JAIENF010000674.1 GCA_019751575.1 Burkholderiales bacterium | reverse complement strand
CCCCCGGCGGCGCAGGGGCCGTTGCGGCGGCGGGCTGCGCGGCGCCGGCCGCCCGGGCCACCCGCGCCTTCTCCGTCCGTGGCACCAGCGCCATCAGGTTCAGCCGGCCGTCGCGACCGCGAACCGCATCGATGGACAGGCCGTTGACCGCGATCTTCGAAATGTCGACGTCGCGCGCGAACACGTCGATCGACTCGATGTCGACATCGAGCAGCGGCAGCGCCAGCAGCGTCGCCTTCGTGGCGTCCACGACCGACAGCTCGCGCACGCGGACGGTGCCGGACAGGGTCAGGCGCTGCGGCTGTCCGGCCGAGCGGATGAAGTACAGGCGCAGGTCGCTGTCGAGCGTGCCGGCGGGGACCGCGAAACCGAGCGTTGCCGGCACGTAGCGCAGGTAGCGGCCGAGCGGCAGGTCGTCTAGCGATATCTGCAGCGAGCTCTCGAGCGTGTCCTGGAACGGTACGGTCTCGCCCTTCAACTCGATGTCGGTCCCGTCGACGTGCGCGGCGAACGACGGCGTGACCTTGAGGGCGACCTTGGCGGGCAGGTTGGAAAGGAAGGGTATGCCCAGCCGTATGCCGGTGACCGCGTGTGCCGCGTCCTCGACCCGGTCGTCGATCTCGACCCGGCCGCCGGCCAGTTCGATGTTGTTCAGGGAGAAGTGCGCCTTTCCTTCGCTCTTCGGCCGCCTGGCCAGCGTCTCGAGGATGTCGCTGAAGTTGAAGCGGTCGTCGGGCAGGCGGACGATCTTCACCTTCGGCCCGGTGACCTTCAGCGCGCCGACCACCGGCGCGAGGTTCCACAACGAGCTCGATTCGACGTTCACGTAAAGCTCGTCGACCGAGACGAACACGTCCTTCGATCCGGCTTCGTACAGCCTGAAGCCGGAGACCGTTGCCGACAGTGCCAACGGGTTCACCGACAGCTTGTCGATCGAGACCTCGCGGCCGAGCGCCTTGCCGGCCTGCTTGACGATCAGCGACTTCGCCACCGGGGGCACGATGAAGAACCCGGCGAGCACCAGCAACAGGAAGATGCCGGCCAGCCAGAGTGCCGCACGGCGCAGGCGCCCGCTCCGCAGCGCGGCGATCATGGCGCGTACACCCAGAGGTCGGCCATCAGCGTGCAGCCCGGCACCGGCAGCGGTCCCGGGACCTGCACGGCCGAGATCGGCAGGTCGACCCCGGGCAGCCTGCGCTGGAACGCGCGCCAGGCCGCGTCCAGTTCGGACAGGTCGGTCATGAACAGCTGCAGACGCGCCATGTTGGCCAGGGACGTGCCGGCGGCGCTGCAGAGCGCGATCGCCCGGTCGACGACATGGTCGACCTGTGCGTCGATGGTGGAGCCGAAGTACGGCTGGCGCGGATCGGGCAGGCAGCCGGGCAACGGACCGTCGGCATCTGCGGCGAGCAGCGCCGAGCAGAGCAGCAGGTCGCCGGCAAGCACGGCCGCAGGCTGTCCGTCGATCCCGGTGTGGAAGCCCGCCTCTATGTTGCGGCGGCGGGTCGAGGCGCCGTCGACCAGCCCGATCGCGTTGATCTCCAGGCGCGCATCCTCGATGGCGAAGCCCGGGGTCGATGTCGGGATGTAGCTCACTGCGGGACGCTTTCGCGGATCAGGAAACCAGCGTTCCCAGACTTCATTGAAGGCAGGCAGGTCGTGCATGTCGCGCAGGTAGACCTGGGCCTTGACCATCGAGTCGATCGAGGAACCGGCCGCGTCGAGCGCGACGGCGATCTTTTCCTTCATCGCGTACTCGGCCTCGAGCTTGATGCGGGTGCCTTTCCACAGGTGGCCGTCCGGGACCTTCGCCTGCGGGGCGATGCCGCCGAGGTCGCCCGGCTGGTGCGCAGCCATGAATCCGGCGATGAACACGAAGTCGCCGGCGCGCACCACGGGCGCGAAGCCGGATGTCGACGGCACGTGCAGGCCCGCCGGGTAGACTGCTTCCAGCGTGGCGTCGAACGCGGGGGTGATCGCGATGAACTGCGCGTCGAGGTCCGCGTCCTTCAGCAGCAGTGCGGGCATCAGCACCGACGTGGTCGGCGGCACCAGCGGGCGGAACCGCCGCACGCGTTCTGCGTGGTAGTGACTGACGGCGGCCCAGGTGGTGAAGTACTGGTCGGTGCGCACCACACGGGCGAGCGAACTGCCGCCGGCGGCGAGCACCTGTTCCAGGTGGTCGAACACGCGCGCCGACTCGCGCAGATGACGGGGCTTCCCGGACAGCGGCGATCGGCTGTGCAGCACGTCGGCGGCGATGCCGCCGTCCCGGAAATCCGCAGCGAGCACGCCGCTGGCGAAGATCCAGCGCCCGGCCTGGATGCCGCGCGCGAAGCGCAGCCCGGCGTCCGGACCCAGCGTCACCGGCAGCAGCGCCCTGGCCGCGGGTGCAGCAGGCTTGCGTGCACGGGCGGGTGGCGTTCCGGTGGCTGCCGGGTCCGAAGGACCGGATCGCGACGGCGCGGGGAGCGGAGGGGCGGGACGATTTCGTGGCATGACGGCGGACGGCGCGAGGGACCCCGGTAGGCTACACGATGCCGGTGCCCGGCCGCGCGAGCCGGTGGCTTCAGGTTCCATCGGGCGCGGGTGGCCGCAGCGGTGGCGTTGCCGGGGCCTGCCGCTCGCGGGCGCGCGCCAGTGCGCGCTCGATCACTGCACGCTTGCGTTCGGCCTGCGCATCGACCGGTTCCCGATCCAGCCCGGCCAGCTTCGCCTGGGCCTTGACTGCGAAGCGCGCGGCCCGCTCCGCAGGCTCACGTGCGAGCCGGAGTTGCCGGAAGCGGTGGCGCTCACGGACCACGTCGGGATCGGGGCGCGCCTGCCCGGCCGGTGCGTCGGCCATCGTGATGCAGTCGACCGGGCACGGCGCGATGCAGAGTCGGCAGCCTATGCACTCGGCGGAAATGACGGTATGCATCCGGCGGCTGGCACCGACGATCGCATCGACCGGGCACTTCTGGATGCAGATCGTGCAACCGATGCAGGCCGACTCGTCGATGCGCGCGACGGGTAGCGCCGCCCGGAACGCAGCAGGGGGCGCCATCCGGTCCGGCTCAGAGATGGCGGGCGCCAGGCCGCTCGAGCGGCTGCCAGCGTCCGTCGATCAGCCCTTCGATCGGCTGGAAGTTGACCTTGTAGGCCATCTTGCGGCTCTGCCCGATCCAGTAGCCGAGGTACAGGTAGGGCAGGCCGAGCTGGCGGCAGAGCGCTATCTGCCACAGGATGTTGAAGGTTCCGTAACTGGCGCCCGGCGCATCCGGCTCGAAGAACGTGTAGACCGAGGACAGGCCGTCCTCGAGCCGGTCGACGATGCTGACCATGCGCAGCGTGCGTTCGTCGGACGCCGGCTCCCGGAACTCGACCAGGTGCGAGCGGATGTTGCTCTGCAGGAGGAAATGCCGGTACTGCTCGCGGCTGTCGTGGTCCATGCCGCCACCGGAATGGCGGAGCGCCTGGTACCGCAGGTACAGCGCATAGTGTTCCGGCGAGTAGCGCAATTCGAGCAGTTCGGAAGACAGCGTCGCATGGCGGGCGAACGCGCGCCGCTGCGACCGGCTGGGCTCGAACGCATCGACCAGGATGCGCACCGGCACGCAGGCCCGGCAACTGTCGCAGTAGGGCCGGTAGGTGAACGCGCCGCTGCGTCGAAAGCCCGCGCGCACCAGTTCGCTGTAGACCGCGCTGTCGATCAGGTGGCTCGGCGTGGCCACCTGCGACCGCGCCATCCGGTCCGG
>JAIENF010000570.1 GCA_019751575.1 Burkholderiales bacterium | reverse complement strand
CCGCCAGACGATTCTTCCGGCCATCAGGTGCTTCCTTCGACGGCGTTGACCTGAACAGTCCTGCAGGCGGGTATCAGGCCACTGTCGTTCCCTGAAGCCTCAGTACCTTCACGCCCGACAGCGCCTTGCTGGCCCTCGCCGCCGCCCGTGCCTGCCACAGGTCGTACGCAGCCTGCTGAGCCAGCCACACTTCGGCAGTTCCGCCGTGGTCGCGCCCCAACCAACGCTCTATGCGCAGTGCCATGGCAGGGCTGATTGCAGCCCGCCCATTGAGCACCTTGGATAAGGTTGTCCGGTCGACGCCCAACTGGGCGGCAGCTTCACCGACCTGGAGATTAAGGGCCGGAAGGATGTCGTCCTTCAGGGTGAGGCCGGGGTGGGGGGGATTGAACATGGAACTCATGGTCACCTCAGTGGTAGTCCTGATAGTCCACCAGGATGGCGTCGCCGTTCTCGAACGCAAAAGTCAGGCGCCAGTTTCCATTGACGCTGACCGACCAGTGTCCGGATAAGCTGCCCTTTAAGGGGTGCCAGCCCCAGCCGGGACGGTTCATGTCTTCGGGGCGCGCCGCTGCATCCAGCGCAGACAGTTGCCGGGCCAGGCGCGGAGCGTGTGCGGCCTGGATCCCGGCGCGTGAGCCAGACTGGAAGAACCGCTCGACGCCCTTGTGCCTGAAGCTCCGGATCATCCGGCAGTGTAGCGCGTGACGCCACACGCCGCAAGTGATGCACCGCTGGCGGCGCGGGTCGTCGATGATGCTGATGCCCATCTCGAGCGTGGCCAGGTGCGCGAAGTGGTCCACGTACGCATGCTGCACGATGGCTGCGCGCTCGCCAGCGTCCGGTCCAGCTCACTGTCTGGCAATGGGGCCCGGCCGACGAAGGTTCAACAGAGGTGATCGGACACGGCTGAACCTTGGGGGGGGGCGATAATTCCCCGTCGGCGCCCACCCGCCGTATCGAGGCGACTTCATGAACCCGCTGTCCTCCCACCCACGCGCGACATCGGGCGTGCTTGCGCCGGAACCGTCCGCGTCCGGCAAAGCCTGCGTCTACTACGACGGCGGTTGCCCGCTGTGCCGTGCGGAAATCGCCACCTACCAGCGAGCCGAAGGCGGCGACGCCCTGCGCTGGGTCGATGCGCACGGCTGCGTCCCGGACGAACTCGGGGCCGGCCTCGATCGGCCGGCGGCGCTCGCGCGGCTTCACGTGCGCCGTGCCGATGGCGTGCTGTTGCAAGGGGCCGCGGCCTTCGTCGAGATCTGGTCCAACCTTCCGCGCTGGCGCTGGCTGGCAAGGATGGCCCGCGTTCCGGGCGCGCTGCCGCTGATGGATGCGGGCTACACCGCATTCCTGCGCGTGCGTCCGCTATGGCGGCCTGCGCCCGGATCGTCGGATCCGCGTCCGCGCGAACTGCTGCGTGAACTGCGCACCGACCACGCAGGCGAGACGGGCGCGGTCATGATCTATCGCGGCGTGCTCGCCGTCACCCGCGATCCGGCGCTGCGCGAATTCGCGCAGCACCATCTTGAGACGGAGCGCCGCCACCTGGCGCTGGTCGAGCAGGTCGTGCCACCGCGCTGGCGCAGCCGGTTGCTGCCGATCTGGCGCGTGTCCGGCTGGTTGACGGGCGCACTGCCGGCCCTGTTCGGTCCGCGCGTGGTGTACGCCACGATCCAGGCGGTCGAGACCTTCGTCGACCGCCACTATGCGGCACAGGTGCCGATGATCGATGCGCTCCTGCAACGGCCGGCGGCGGCTGGCGCAGCCTTGCCCGACCTGCCAGCCCTGCGCGCGATGCTCGAAAAGTGCCGGCTGGACGAGGTGTCGCACCGCGACGACGCGGCTTCGCGCTGGGACGGTCGCGGTGGCTGGCTGCTGTCGGCGTGGCAACAGATCGTCGGTCGGGGTTCCGAGGTCGCGGTGAGGTTCTGTCGCTACATCTGAAGCGGGCGGCTGGTTGATGGCAGCGGGGCAGGGTGATGTCACCTGGCTTTCCCCCAACGGGGCGCCGGGTTATCTTCCGGTTTTCCGGAGGCGACATGACGAAGGTTGTTTTCCTTGCGGCCACCTGTTTCTCCATCCTGGCCCCGGGCGTGGCAGGGGCGCAGGACTATCCCGCCCGTCCGATCCGGGTCGCGGTCCCTTTTCCGCCGGGCGGCACGTCCGACATCCTGACCCGCGTCATCGGCCAGAAGCTGTCGACGTCGATGGGCCAGCCCTTCGTGATCGACAACCGGCCGGGTGCAGGCGGGGTGATCGCGACCGACATCGTGGCCAAGGCCAATCCCGATGGCTACACGCTGTACATGGCGTTCGTCAGCCATGCCATCAACCCGTATGTCTATTCGAAGCTGCCCTACGACACTGAACGCGACTTCACGCCGATCGCGATGTTCGGGGTGTCGCCGAACGTGGTGGTGGTCACGCCGTCGCTGCCGATCAAGTCGATCAAGGACATGATCGCGTTCGCCAGGGCGAAGCCCGGGCAGTTCAACTATGCATCGGCCGGGACCGGCACCAACTCGCACCTGTCGGCGGAGATGATCGGCGCGATGGCCGGCATCCGGATGACCCATGTGCCGTACAAGGGCGGGCCGCAGGCCAATGCCGATGTCGCGAGCGGGGCGGTGCAGATGCACATCCCGTCGATGCCGGTGACCATGCCGCTGATCAGCACCGGCCGCCTTCGCGCGATCGCGGTGACCAGCCTCAAGCGATCGCCGGTGCTGCCCGACGTGCCGACGGTGGCCGAGACGCTGCCCGGCTATGAATCGCTGGCCTGGTACGGGTTCATCGGCCCGCGGGGCATGCCGGCGGCGGTGGTGGCGCGGCTCGATGGCGAGATCCAGAAGGCGGTCGCGCAGCCCGACCTGGTCGAGTCGTTCTCGAAGCAGGGCGCAGACCCGGTGCACATGGGGCCGAAGGCGTTCGCCGGCTTCATCCGCGAAGAGCTGAAGCGCTGGGGCATGGCCGTCAAGGCTGCGGGCCTGGAGCCCGGGAACCTGTAGGGCGACGGATTCGCGGCCGATCAGGCCGCGTCCAGCGCGAACCGATAGCCGACGCCGGTCTCGGTGAGCAACCAGCGCGGCCGCGACGGGTCTGCTTCGATCTTGCGGCGCAGGTTGCCCATGTGCACGCGCACATAGTGCACGTCGCCTGCATGTGACGGGCCCCAGAGTGCCTTCAACAGGTGGCTGTGGGTGAGCACCCGGTCCGGATGCGCGGTGAGCAGCAGGAGCAGACGGTATTCGATCGGGGTCAGGTGCACCAGTTCGTCGCTGCGGAATACACGGCGCCGGGCGCGGTCGATGGTGACATCGCCGAAGCTGAGCGTGGCCTCGTCCGCCCCGGCGTGGCCGTGCTGCCTGCGCAGGTGGGCCCTGACCCGCGCCAGCAGTTCCGCCGAACCGAACGGCTTGACCAGGTAGTCGTCGGCACCGGCATCGAGGGCACGCACCTTGTCGGTCTCGCCGGTGCGCGCGGAGAGCACCAGCACCGGGGACGAGGACCAGCCACGGAACTCGCGCACGAAGTCCGTGCCGTCGCCGTCGGGCAGTCCGAGGTCGAGCACCACCAGGTCCGGCCGGCGGGTGCCTGCTTCGACCAGCCCGCGCTGCAGGGTGGCCGCTTCCGACACCACATGGCCTTCGGACTCGAGCGCCACGCGCACGAAGCGGCGGATGTCCGCCTCGTCCTCGATCACCAGCACGCAGGTCGGGCTGGCGCCA
>JAIENF010000056.1 GCA_019751575.1 Burkholderiales bacterium | reverse complement strand
GGACAGACGTGTGCTCTTCCGCTCTGGCTCCGATCTGGGCACGCCATGTCGAAACCGCGCGCATGCAGACACGAGAGGCCACCGAATCCCTCACCGGCAGCCTGTCCGCGCTGGTCGAGCGGCTGGATGCGCGCCGTGCCGGCACCGACGAGGCCGAGGCCACCTCGGCGATCAACGATTCCGAGCGCACGCTGCGCCCGGTCGTCGGCACCCTGCAGTCGTTCGTCGAGTCGCGCGATGTGCTGGTCGGCGAGGTAGCCAAGCTCGCGTCGTTCTCGAGCGAACTGAAGTCGCTCGCCGGCGACGTGGCGGATATCGCCAGCCAGACCAACCTGCTCGCGCTGAACGCCGCGATCGAGGCCGCCAGGGCGGGCGAACATGGGCGCGGCTTCGCCGTCGTCGCGGACCAGGTGCGCAAGCTGTCCAACCAGTCCGGCGAAACCGGCAAGCGCATCACCGCAAAGCTGGACACCGTCAGCGGCACGATGCTGGCCCTCCTCGAGTCCGCGCAGCAGAACGCGGACATCGACCGCCAGTCGGTCGCCGAGACGCGCGCGACGATCGAGTCGGCGCTGGCCCGGTTGTCGCAGGCAGTCGGCAGCCTTGCCGAGAGCTCGGCCCAGTTGCGGGCCGACCGGAGCGAGATCGGCATGCGCATCTCGGAACTGCTGGTCGGGTTCCAGTTCCAGGACCGGACCAGCCAGATGCTGTCCAAGGTCACGGAAGACCTGAACGGACTGGTCGGGGCGATCGAGCCGGGAGCCGCGGCAGCCATCGAACCGCGGCGATGGCTCGAATCCATGCGCGCCGGATACGCGATGAGCGAACAGCACGCCAACCATGACGCGGTCAGCGGCACCCGGTCGGGTGCAGGCACGGCCAGCAGCCTCACCTTCTTCTGAACGGAACGGAGACCGGACCTTGGCCAAGACGATCATGATCGTGGACGACTCGTCCAGCATGCGGCAGGTCGTGGGCATCGCACTGAAGACTGCGGGCTACGACGTGATCGAGGGCAGCGATGGCCGCGATGCCCTCGCCAAGCTCGACGGGCGCAAGGTGCACCTGATCATCAGCGACGTGAACATGCCGAACATGGATGGCATCACCTTCCTCAAGGAAGTGAAGAAGAGCGCCGGCTACAAGTTCACCCCGGTGATCATGTTGACCACTGAAAGCCAGGAATCGAAGATGAACGAAGGCCGAGCCGCGGGCGCCAAGGCCTGGATGGTCAAGCCGTTCAAGCCGGCACAGATCCTCGACGCGGTATCCAAGCTGGTGCTGCCATGACGCCGGCGATCGAGTTGCCCGCCGAACTCACGATCTACAACGCAGCGGCGACCGGCGCACTGTTCGCCGCCCGGCTCGCCGAGGGCGGAGACCTGGACCTGGACGCGTCCGCGGTGACCGAAGTGGACGCCGCCGGGATCCAGCTCCTGCTCGCGGGTCGGCGCCACGCAGCCGCATGGGAACGCGGCTTTTCGCTGCGCCATGCGAGCACCGAGTTGCAGTCGGCCCTGGTGCTGCTGGGCCTGTCTTTCGATGGCATGCCGGAGGGCACGCAATGAGCATCCTCGACCAGGCAGCGGGCACCTTCTTCGCAGAGGCGCGCGAGATGCTCGTGCAGATGGAAGACTGCCTCCTGCGCCTGGAGACCGATCCGCACGACCGGGACACGCTCGACGCGCTGTTCCGCTCCGCCCACACCGTCAAGGGGTCCGCCGGGCTGTTCGGCTTCGACCAGGTGGTCTCCTTCACGCATGAGGTCGAGACGGTGCTCGACCGGGTCCGCGACGGCGCCGTCGGACTGGATGCACCGCTGGTCGCCCTGCTGTTGCGCTCGGCCGACATGATCGGGCGGTTGATCGCGCAGGTCGAATCGCCCCCGGCCGATGCCGGCGGGGATGCCGCCCGGGACGCGGAAGAAACGGCACTGCGCACGGCGCTGCAGGCGACGCTCGGCCAGGCGGTCGGTGCCCTCGGTGACCTGTCCACCGGCCCGTCGTCCGGGACGCCGCCTGCGGGCGCTCCGGGGCCGCATGGGACCTGGCACATCTCGGTCCGCTTCGGGCGCGAGATGTTCCGCAACGGCATGGATCCGCTCGCCTTCATCCGCTACCTCTCGACGCTCGGCGAACTCGAGCCGATCGTGACCCTGGACGATGCGATACCCGCGCAGGACGATTTCGACCCGGAAACCTGCTACCTGGGCTTCGAGATGCGCCTTTCGACGAGCGCCACCCGCGATGCGATCGAGGAAGCCTTCTCCTTCGTCCGCGAAGACTGCGAACTGCGGCTGGTGCCCCCGGACAGCCGCATCGATGCCTACCTCGCGCTGATCGAGGCGTTGCCGGAGGCCGATCCGCGCATCGGCGGGATCCTGGTCGCCTGCGGCGCCGTCACCCGCGCGGAGCTCGACCATGCGCTCGAAACGCAGGCACGAACGCGGGCAGCCGGCGCCGCGGCGATGCCGATCGGCGCAGTGCTGGCCAGCCAGACCGGGATACCGGCGAAGGTCGTCGAGGCAGCCGCGGTCAGGCAGGTGAAGACCCGCGAGACGCGCGCCGAGGAATCCCGGCTGCTGCGCATCAGCGCCGACAAGCTGGACGGCCTGATCAACCTGGTCGGCGAACTGGTGATCGCCGGCGCGGGCGCCAACCTGCTGGCGCGCCGCGCCAACGACCGGCCCCTGACCGAGGCCACCCAGACCGTGCTGCGCCTGGTCGAGGACATCCGCAACAGCGCGCTCCAGCTGCGCATGGTCCAGATCAGCGAGACGTTCAACCGCTTCCGCAGGGTGGTGCATGACGTGTCGCAGTCGCTCGGCAAGCACATCGAGCTGACGATCCGGGGCGCCGAGACGGAACTGGACAAGTCGGTGGTCGAGCGGATCGGCGACCCGCTGATGCACCTCGTGCGCAACGCGCTGGACCACGGCATCGAGACCCCGGACGAACGCGCCGCGGCCGGCAAGCCCGACGTTGCTCGGGTGACGCTCAACGCGTTCCACGACTCGGGCAGCATCGTCATCGAGGTGATCGACGACGGGCGAGGCCTGGACCGCGACCGCATCCTGCGCAAGGCGATCGAGCGCGGCCTGGTCGAACCGGACGCCAGCCTGGGCGAGGCCGAGGTGATGAACCTGGTGTTCGAGCCGGGCTTCTCCACGGCGGACAAGGTGACCGACCTGTCCGGGCGCGGCGTCGGCATGGACGTGGTCCGCCGCAACATAGAGGCGCTGCGCGGCAGCGTCTCCCTGGCGAGCCGGGTCGGCGAAGGCACGCGGGTGACGATCCGGCTGCCGCTCACGCTGGCGATCATCGACGGCTTCCTGGTGGACGTCGCGGGCGGCTCCTACGTGCTGCCGCTGGACCTGGTGCGCGAGTGCGTCGACCTTCGCCCGGACTGCGCCCGGCAGATCGGCGATGCCACGGTCGGCTGCATCGACCTGCATGGCGAAGTGCTGCCCGTGGTGCACCTGGCCGCATGGTTCGGCCGCCCGCAGGGCAAGCCCTCCCGGCGCAGCGTGGTCGTCGTGCGCTTCGGCGAGCAGCGCGCCGGGCTGATCGTGGACCGCCTGCTCGGCGAGTTCCAGACGGTCATCAAGCCGCTGGGACGCCTGTTCTCCAACCTCAAGGGGATCGGCGGCTCGACCATCCTGGGCAGCGGCGAAGTGGCGCTGATCCTGGACGTGCCCGCCCTGGTCGCCGCCGCGGGGCGCGCCGCGGG
>JAIENF010000202.1 GCA_019751575.1 Burkholderiales bacterium | reverse complement strand
GCTGTTCACCAGCAGTTCGGTGGTGGTCAACCAGACGCTGTTCAGCAAGCCCGGCTTCGACGTGTTCAAGGATCTCGTCGCCGTCACCCGCGCGAACACCACGCCGAACATCTTCGTGGTGCACCCGTCGATACCCGCGAAGACCGTCGCCGAACTGGTTGCGCTGGTGCGTGCAAACCCCGGCAAGTTCTCCTACGCCTCGCCCGGCACCGGAACCACGGGCCACCTCAGCTGCGAGATGCTGCGCATCGCCGCGAAGCTCGACATGCAGCATGTGCCGTTCAACGGCGCGGCGCCGGCCGTCAATTCGCTCGTCGCCAACCAGACGCCGATCGGCTGCCTGGGCCTGCCGCCGGCCCAACCGCAGCTCAGGGCGGGTACGTTGCGTCCGATCGCGGTCACCAGCGCGCAGCGCTGGAAGCAGAACCCGGACGTGCCGACGATGGCGGAGAGTGGCTTCCCCGGGCTGGTGAACGACCTGATGACCGGCGTGTTCGTGCCCGCGGGAACCCCGTCGACGATCGTCGACCGGCTGCATCGTGAGATCGCGCGCGTGGTGATGCTGCCCGACGTGCAGGAACGTCTCGGGCCCCTCGGGTTCGAGCCGGTCGCGAACACGCCGGCGCAGTTCGCCCGGCAGGTGCGCGAGGAAGTGGAGATGTACGGCAAGCTGATCCGCGAAGCCAACATCAAGGCAGATTGACCGAGGACTTTCGTCCCGGACCCGGCAACGAGGAGAACGACATGAAGACCCATCGACCCGCACGTCGGGCCATCATCGCGACCGGGGCGTTGCTCGGCGCCGCGGCCCTGTTCAATGCAGATGCCGCCTTCGCCCAGGCGAAGGGCGCCGATACGTTCCCGTCGCGGCCCGTGCGCATGATCGTGCCGTTCGCGCCGGGCGGCCCGACCGACATCGTCGCCCGGCTGCTCGCGCAGCGCCTGGGCGAGATCTGGGGGCAGACCGTGCTGATCGACAACCGCCCGGGCGCGGGCGGCAACCTGGGGGTGGAGATCGCGGCCAAGGCTGCGCCGGACGGCTACACCATCCTGGTGACCAGTTCGAGCTACCTGGTGAACCCTGCGCTGTACGAGAAGCTGCGCTGGGATCCGTTCAAGAGCTTCGTGCCGGTCACCAATGCAGCGACCTCGCCCAACCTGTTCGTCGTGCACCCGTCGGTGCCGGCGAAGTCGATGAAGGAACTGATCGCGCTGATCAAGTCGCAGCCGGGCAAGTTCAGCTACGCGTCGCCTGGCCTGGGCACGACGCCGCAGCTGTCGTGCGAGATGTTCAAGGCGCTGACCGGCGTCGACGTCCAGCACGTGCCGTACGGCGGCGCGGGGCCGGCGACGACCTCGGTGGTCGGCAACCAGAACCCGATGGGCTGCATGGCGCAGCCACCGGCGGTGCCGCACGTGCAGGCGGGCAAGCTGCGGGCGCTGGCCATCACCAGCGCGAAGCGGGCGTCCAGCCTGCCTGACGTGCCGACCATGCTCGAGCAGGGCTTCGCCAATTTCGTGACCGACAACATGAACGGCGTGTTCCTGCCCGCAGGTGCGTCGCCGGCGCTGGTCAATCGCCTGCATGCAGACATCCTGAAGGCGCTGGCGAACCCTGACCTGCGCGAGCGCCTGCAGTCGCAGGGGCTGGAGCCGGTCGGCGACACGCCCCAGGCCTTTGCTGCCTATGTGAAGCAGCAGATCGGCCAGTGGACCAAGGTCGTCAAGGACGCCGGGATCAAGGTGGAATGATGAAACCGATCGGCCTGGGCATCATCGGCGCAGGCCGCATCGGGACGTTGCGTGCCCGCCTCGCGGCGAAGCACGCAGGCGTGCGTTTCATCGCGATCTCGGACAGCGATCCGGCGAACGCCGCGCGGACCGCAGGCCTGTGCGGTGCCGCTCTGCATGGCACCGACAATGACGCGATCATCGACCATCCCGAGGTCGACGCGGTGATCGTGTCGACGCCGGAGGGCGAGCATGTCGCGCCGATGCTGCGGGCGATCGCGGCGGGCAAGCCGGTGCTGGTGGAGAAGCCGGTGGCGCTGACGCTGGCTGATGCAGACCGGGTGATCGCCGCCGCCGAGAAGGCAGGTACCGACCTGCGTGTCGGCTACAGCCGCCGCTACAAGGACCGCTACCTGGTCGCGAAGGAGCAGGTGGTGCAGGGGCGCATCGGCAAGATCCTCGGCGCGTCGGCGCGGGTGTTCAACTCGCGGGCCCAGGCGCTGGCGATGATGGGTCGCAATCCTCATGCGACGCCGGTGGTCGATGCATTGACCTATTACGTCGACCTGCTCGGCTGGTTCCTCGATGGCGAGCCGCTGCGCGAGGTGTATGCGCGCGGCCAGAAGGGCGTGCTCGCCGCGGCGGGCCATTCCGCTGACGATGTCGACTTCGCGCTCTTGACCTATGCCGGTGGCACCGTGGTCAACCTCACGGTCAGTTACGCGCTGCCGTCGCTGTACCCGGCACTCGGCCACGCGGCACGCGTCGAACTGATCGGCGACCAGGGCGTGATGATCCTCGACGACGACCATACCGACCAGCTCATGTATTCCGAGAAGGGCATGCCGCACGTGTACCTGCCTGACCACAACGTGAACATGGTGTTCCTGCAGAGCGGCACGCCGGGCGACTGGGCGCTGGGCGAGTTCTGGGGGCCGATCGCCAACGAGACCCGGGCCTGGCTCGATTTCCTGGTGATGGGTTCACCGTGCGTGCTGCCCGATGCGCGCACCGCCCGCGCCACGCTGGAGGCGACGCTGGCGATCGAGGCCTCGGTCGCCTCGGGTGGGGCGATACACCTGCCGCTGGCCGACAGATGAAGGATGCAACCATGATGAACGGATCGGATGCGGGGTCCGCCACCCCGCGCGTCGGGGTCTCCCTGGCGGCAGCGGTCGCCGGTGGACTTGCCTGCACGTTCGCAGCGGCATCGGCTGCTGCGCAGCCGGCATGGCCATCGAAGCCGATCCGGATGATCGTCGCCTTCGTTCCGGGCGGCGGTACCGACATCGTGGCCCGCCTGCTTGCGCCTCGGTTCAGCGACGCACTGGGGCAGACGGTCGTGATCGACAACCGCGGCGGCGCCGGGGGCAACATCGGCACCGAGGCTGCGGCACGTGCCGCGCCCGACGGCTACACGCTGTTGATGGGGAACGTGGCCCCGAATGCGATCAATGCCAGCCTGGCACCGGTGCCGTTCGATCCGGTGAAGGATTTCGCGCCGATCTCGCAGGTCGCGATCACGCCGAACGTGCTGGTCGTGCACCCGGCGCTGCCGGTGAAGTCGGTGAAGGAACTGCTGGCGCTCGCCCGTTCGAAGCCGGGCGCGCTTGCGTTCCCTTCGGCAGGCAATGGCACTTCGTCGCACCTGGCCGGCGAACTGCTGAAGAGCATCGCGAAGGTCGACATGCTGCATGTGCCTTACAAGGGCGGCGGCGCGGCGCTGGCCGACCTGCTCGGCGGGCAGGTGCAGCTGATGTTCGCCACCACCCCGGCGGCGATGCCGCAGGTCAAGGCAGGCCGCCTGCGCGCGATCGCCGTCACCACGAAGGCGCGCTCGCAGGCGTTGCCCGACCTGCCGACGATGATCGAATCCGGCGTGCCGAACTACGAAGCGGCGACCTGGTACGGCCTGCTCGCCCCGGCCGCGACGCCGCGCGCGGTGGTCGACCGGATGCATGTCGAGACGGTGAAG
>JAIENF010000462.1 GCA_019751575.1 Burkholderiales bacterium | reverse complement strand
CCTGCATGCCGGTCGGGCTGGTCACGTTGATCTCGGTCAGGTGGGTGCCGATCACGTCCAGGCCGACCAGGGTCAGGCCGAGGTCGCGCAGCACCGGCCCGACGGCTTCGGCGATCTCGCGGTCGCGCGCGGTCAGCGGGCGCGCGACGCCGGTGCCGCCGGCCGCCAGGTTGCCGCGCGTCTCGCCCGCCTTGGGGATGCGCGCCAGCACATGCGATGCGGGTACGCCGTCGATCAGCAGCACGCGCTTGTCGCCGTCGCGGATCTCGGGCAGGTAGCGCTGCGCCATGATCGTCCGGCGACCGTGGTCGGTGATGGTCTCGATGATCACGCCGATGTTCGGGTCGTCGGTGCGCACGCGGAAGATGCCGCTGCCGCCCATGCCGTCCAGCGGCTTGAAGATCACGTCGCCGTGTTCGGCGAGGAAATCGCGCAGCACCGGTTCGAGGCTGGTCACCAGCGTCGGCGGCGCGAACTGCGGGAAGCGCGCGACGGCCAGCTTCTCGTTGAAGTCGCGGATGGCCTGCGGGCGGTTGACCACCCGTGCGCCCTGGCGCTCGGCGAGCTCGAGCAGGTGGGTGGCGTACAGGTACTCGTTGTCGAACGGTGGATCCTTGCGCATCAGCACGATGTCGAACCCGGACAGCGGCGCAAGGGACTGCCCCGTGGCTTCGAACCAGTCGTCCGGATCGGCGCCCGGTGCCTTCAGCGTGACTTCTGCCGCCAGCCCGAGGACCGTACGCTCGCGCACGACCATCTCGCGCGCTTCCATCGCGAACAGGCGATGGCCGCGGCGGGCGGCCTCGCGCATCATCGCGAAGGTCGAGTCCTTGTAGGTCTTGAAGGTCGCCAGCGGGTCGGCGATCACCAGCAGTTTCATGCCGACATGGTAATCGGGAACGGACGGGCGGTCATGTCCGGGTCACTGCGACGTCCCGGTCAGCGTCTCGATCTCGCGCGATGCGGCGAGCAGGGCGAGGCGGGCGATCACGCCATAGGCGTAGAAGCGGTTCGGCGCGGCATCGGGGGCGGCGCGCGGGTCGGGGGTCGAGCACGGGGTCTTGAACGCCAACGGCACGAAGCTCATGCCCGGCGCGTTCAGGTTCTGGTCCTGGCCGCGTTCGGTGTGCACACGGTAGAAGCCGCCGACCACGAAGTGGTCCATCATGTAGACCACCGGCTCGGCCACGGCGCCGTCCACGTTCTCGAAGGTGTAGACGCCTTCCTGCACCAGCACCTCCTGCACCTCGAGGCCTTCCTTCACCACCGCCATCTTCTTGCGCTGGTTGCGGTTGAGTTGCAGCATCTCGCTGGCATCGCGTACCGTCATGATGCCCATGCCGTAGGTGCCGGCATCGGCCTTCACGATCACGAAGGGGTCCTGGTCGATGTCGTACTCGCGGTACTTCGCCTTGATGTCGGCGAGCATCTCGGACACATAGCCGGCGACGCATTCCTCGCCCTGCCGCTCCTTGAAGTTGATCTTGCCGCAGCGTTCGAACAGCGGGTTGATCCGCCACGGGTCGATCTTCAGCAGGTCGGCGAATTCCCGGGCGACGGTGTCGTAGTGGGCGAAATGCTGCGACTTGCGGCGGGTGGTCCATCCGGCCTGCAGGGGCGGCAACACCCACTGGTCCAGGTCCTTCAGCACCTCGGGGACGCCGGCCGACAGGTCGTTGTTCAGCAGCACCACGCAGGGGTCGAATCCGTCCACGGTCAGCCGGCGCCCCTTGCGCACCAGCGGCTCGAGGGTGATCGACCGTCCGTCGTCGAGCGCGATGTCGGTCGGCGCGGTGATCTCGGGCAGCAGGGTACCGATGCGCACCACCAGTCCTGCCGCGCGCAGGATGGTGGTCAGCGCCGCCACGTTCTTGAGGTAGAACTGGTTGCGCGTATGGCTTTCGGGCACCAGCAGCACTCCGCGTGCGTCCGGGCATATCTTCTCGATCGCCGACTGGGTCGCCTGCACGCACAGGGGCAGGAAATCGGGGTTCAGGTTGTTGAAGCCGCCGGGGAACAGGTTGGTGTCGACCGGGGCGAGCTTGAAGCCGCTGTTGCGCAGGTCGACCGATCCGTAGAAGGGGCTTTCATGCTCCTGCCACTGGCTGCGGAACCAGTGTTCGATCGCGGGCTGCGACTCGAGGATCCGCTTCTCGAGATCGGGGAGCGGACCGGACAGCGCAGTCTTCAGGTTCGGGACGGGCGTGGCGGGAACGGGCATGGGCATCGACATCGGCGGGGGCGCAATCACGGCGGGCCAATCACGTCTGGCGGCCGGGCAGTGTAGCCGATCATGCCGGGCGCCTTCGTCCCCGCTGCGGCCGATGCTGACGAAGGCGGCAGCCGTCCGGCCGGCCCCGGAGTAGACTGTCGCGGCCGCGCATCCGCACGCGGCCCAGCATCCAAGGACCCAAGGAGATCCCGTGAACCAGATCGTCAAGCGCCGGTGCCATGCCGGAACCGCAGCCGCCGGTGCAACGTCGCACCGGTGCCCGTCGCCCGAGCGCGCCGCCGGCGCAGCCGTGCGCGCGGCCTTCCTTGCATCGGTACCGGTGCTGCTGCTGTCCGGTGGCCTGGCCGGCAGCGTCGCCGCCGCCGACTTCCCGAGCAAGGCGATCCGG
Organism: Burkholderiales bacterium; assembly: GCA_019751575.1. GTDB lineage: Bacteria > Pseudomonadota > Gammaproteobacteria > Burkholderiales > CAIKXV01 > CAIKXV01. The sequence continues at coordinate 1,062 of JAIENF010000462.1, read as the reverse complement.
ATGGTGATCCCGTTCGCGCCTGGCGGCAGCAACGACATCGTCGGCCGCATGGTCGGCCAGCAGTTGCAGGAACGCGTCGGCCAGCCGGTGATCATCGACAACCGCGGTGGTGCCGGCGGCGTGATCGGCACCGAACTGGTGGCACGCGCAGCCCCGGACGGCTACACGCTGCTCATCGTGTCGGTCGCCTTTGCCTTCAACCCCGCGCTGTACAAGCTGTCCTACGACTCGGTGAAGTCGTTCACGCCGATCGCGATGGTGGGCAGCGGGCCGAACGTGCTGGTGGTGAACCCCCAGCTGCCGGTCACTTCGGTGAAGGAACTGATCGCCTATGCGCGCGCGAACCCGAACAAGCTCAATCTCGCGTCCGCCGGCATCGGTTCGTTCCAGCACCTGTCGGGCGAACTGTTCACCCGCATGGCCAAGGTGCAGATGACCCATGTGCCGTTCAAGGGCGGTGGCCCGGCGATGACCGACGTGATCGCCGGCCAGTCGCAGGTGACCATCGGCTCGCTGATCCAGATGCAGGGCCACATCCGCTCCGGCCGGCTGCGTCCGCTGGGCGTGGGCAGCCTCAAGCGCAATCCGACCCTGCCCGACGTGCCGTCCATCAACGAATCCGCGCTGCCCGGCTATGAGGCCGCGAACTGGTGGGGCCTGGTCGGCCCTGCGGGACTGCCCGGCCCGATCGTCGCGCGGTTGAACAAGGAAGTGAATGCGAGCCTGCTGTCCCCGGAGACGCAGAAGCGGCTCGAGGGCGAGGGGGCGGTCGCCACGCCGATGACGCCGGCCGAGTTCGGGAAGATCATCGTCAACGACATCGCGCGCTGGGGCCAGGTCGTGCGCGAGGCGGGGATCAAGGCCGAGTAGCTCGGCAGCGAGGGCGAAAAAAAAACGGGCACCCGGAGAGGTGCCCGTTTTTCGTTGCGGCGTCGCGGTCAGTTGTACGCCTTCTCGCCGTGCGAGCTCACGTCCAGGCCTTCCCGCTCCTCTTCTTCCGTCACGCGCAGGCCGACGATCAGGTCGACGATCTTCAGCGCGATGAAGGCGACCACCGCGGAC
>JAIENF010000583.1 GCA_019751575.1 Burkholderiales bacterium | reverse complement strand
CGAGGAGCGGTGCAATCGCGAGGGCCGCGAGTGGACGCAGAAGACGGTCTTCGAACTCGACAAGGGGACGCTGAAGCTGACCGAGGGCAGGGACCAGGCGCAGCTGAAGGCGTGTGCCGCCGTGAATGCAGGAGCGACCGCGCCCGCGAAAGTCGCGAACTGCAAGGTCTCTCCCGGCCAGGCCGGCGTGACCACGTTCCTGGACAGCGCGCTCACGCGGTCGGGCAATGCCATCCGCGACATCGACGGCTATACGTTCCGCGTCACCGGACGGGTGCAGGTGAAGAAGACCGAGGTACTGGTCGGTCAACTGATCCGCAGCGATGGCAGCGTGTCCGAACCGAAATCATGGGCCATGGCCGATGAGTGGGACTGCCGCTGACGGGTTCACGGTCGCCTTGACCGGGCCCGGTACGGATCCGAGCGTCGCGACCGGGGCGCGCGTCATGGCGCGCCGGTCATTCGACTTCGTTCGATGGTAGGCCGTGGCAGATTTGAACTGCCGACCAACGGATTAAAAGTCCGCTGCTCTACCGGCTGAGCTAACGGCCCCCTGAACGAAGCCCATGATTATAGCGGCTCCACACAAAGACGCAAGGTCAGCCCTCACGCATCATCCGCCAGTACTGGAACTTCATCGTCGCGGCCGATCCGGCCACGATCGACGCGAACGTGATGAAAGACCCCAGGGCGAGCGTCGACAGCCCGGTGATGCCCTGCCCGATCGTGCAACCGAGCGCGGTGACGCCGCCGAATCCCATCAGCACGCCGCCCAGCATGTGGTTGCGCATGTCGGCCGGCGAGGTGAACGATTCCCAGCGGAAGGTACGCGTGGCCTTCGCCATCGCGAACGCGCCGGCGATCATTCCGGCCACCGCCGAGATCCCGAACGTGATGCGCAGCGAACGATCGGTCCACATCGTCAGCAGTTCCAGCGTGTAGGCCACCGGCGCGACGAAGCTGAACGATTCCGCTGCCCGCGAGTTGGTCGCGTAGAAGGTGGGTTCCAGCGTGTCCGGGTTCTCGCGATAACCGAGGTTCGCAGTGACGAACCATCCGGCGGCAACCACCAGGCCGACCACCAGCCCGCCGACGATGCCTTCGCGGTTGCCGCGGAAATCCCGGCTGCCGAAGACGAAGGCGCAGATCGCGGCCGATATCGCCGCGGCGACGCCCAGCGCCATCGCCGGAGAGGCGCGGGCACCCGACAGCAGCGTCGGCAGGTCCTGCCCCGGGATCGACCAGCGCTCGAAGTTCACCGCCACCGGCTGCAGCCAGTCGACCCGCCATTGTCCGAACAGTCCGCGCAGGGTCATCCACGCCGAGATGCCGAGGAACAACACCACCACGACCGACTTCAGGTTGCCAGCCCCGATGCGGATCAACGTCTTGCTGCCGCAGCCCGAGCCGAGGGTCATGCCGACGCCGAACAGCAACCCGCCGACGATGTGCGCCAGCCACATCAGGTTGGGTGCGACATAGATCGACTTGCCGAGGTCGATCAGGCCGGCGGCCTGCAGGCCGTGGGCCGCGAGCATGGCGACCGCGATCGACAGCAGCCACATGCGCATCCGCGAGAGGTCGCCGATGTTGATCCAGTCGGACACCGCACCCAGGGTGCAGAAGTGCGTGCGCTGGGCTACCGCGCCGAACACGAATGCGAGCACGAACCCGAGTGCGGCGACCAGGGTTCCGGTATGGGGCGTGGCTTCGATCATCATCCCCGGAGCATCGGGCCCTGCCCCGGGAAAATCAAGCGCCAGGGGTCCGGCGGGCGCGCCGGCATCAGTCCCGGTAGCGGGTGGGGTCGGCGATGCCCGCCCGCGCGAACCCGTCGCGGCGCAGCCGGCAGGCGTCGCAGCGGCCGCAGGCACGTCCATCGTCGGTTGCCTGGTAGCAGGACACGGTCTGCGCATAGTCGACGCCGAGCGACGCGCCGAGGCGGATGATCTGCGCCTTGTCCATGTCGATGATCGGCGCCCGCACATGCAACCGGCGGCCTTCGACGCCCGCCCGCGTCGCCAGGTTGGCCATCTCCTCGAATGCAGCCACGTAGGCCGGGCGGCAGTCGGGGTAGCCGGAATAGTCGATGGCGTTCACGCCGATGAAGATCTCGCCGGCGCCGAGGACTTCGGCCCAGCCCAGTGCAAGCGACAGCATCAGCGTGTTGCGCGCAGGGACATAGGTCACCGGGATGCCAGGCTGCACGCCATCGACCGGCACGTCGATCGCGGCGTCGGTCAGTGCAGATCCGCCGAACTGTCCGGCGTCGACACGCACCACGCGATGCGCGGCCACGCCGATCGACGCCGCGACGCGGGCGGCGGCGTCGAGCTCGGCGCGATGGCGCTGGCCGTAGTCGATCGACAGCGCATGCGGGGCGAAGCCGCCGGCCTTGACCACGGCCAGCACGGTGGCCGAATCGAGTCCGCCCGACAGGAGCACGACCGCAGGCTTCTTCGCGAAAAGCGGACGTGGCGTGCCGTCGCCTTCGCTCATCGTCCCTGGGCCTCGCCCCAGAGCTGCTTGTGCAGCTGCAACTGCAGCCGCACCGGCAACCGGTCGCGCAGGATCCATTCGGCCAGCCGGGCCGCCGGCAACTGGTGGAACGACGGCGAGAACAGGACCGGACAGCGCGCGGCGATCGCATGCGTGTCGAGCACCGATTTCGCCCACAGGTAGTCGGCCTCGTCGCACAGCACGAACTTCACCTCGTCGTGGCTGTCCAGGTGCGCGAGGTTTCCCCACAGGTTCCGCTGTTCCTCGCCGGAACCGGGGGTCTTCAGGTCGAGGATGGTCGATACCCGGGGATCCACGCCCGCGATGTCGAGCGCGCCGCTGGTCTCGAGCGATACCGACAACCCGCGGTCGCACAGCGCGCGCAGCAGGTCGAGGCAGGCGCGCTGCGCCAGCGGTTCGCCCCCGGTCACCGTCACGAACCGCGCGCCATGGGACTCGACCTCGGCAAGCACCGCATCGAGGTCCATCATCCGCCCGCCATGGAACGCGTAGGCGGTATCGCAGTAGCCGCAACGCAGCGGGCAGCCGGTCAGCCGCACGAACACCGTAGGCAAACCGACCCGGCTGGTTTCACCCTGCAGCGAAAAGAAGATCTCGGTGATCCGCAGCCGGACCGACGGGCCGGCTGCATCGGATGTCGAGGCCGACGGCGCGGCTGCTTCGGCGACCGTGCTCATCGGCTCATTTCCGCGCGGCGAGCCTGCGCCGCGCGCGGTCGGCTGCCTCGGACAAGGGATGGCGCGTCACCAGTTCTTCCAGCGTGCGGCGTGCGGCGGCACTGTCGCCGAGTTCGGCCTGCGAGCTGGCGATGTTGAGCATGGCGTCCGGCACCTTTTCGTTGTCCGGCCAGGTGGCGATCAACTGCCGCTGGCTGGCGATCGCCACCCGGTATTCGCGCAGGTTGAAGTGCGAATCGCCGATCCAGTACTGCGCTGCGGGCGCCAGGCGGCTCTTCGGCCATGTCTTGATGAACGACTGGAACGCGCTGATAGCGCCGGCGAAGTTGCCGATGCGCCGCAGCTGGTGTGCGGCGTCATACGTGCGCTGCTCGAGGAACGGATCGGGGGCGGACGGCGCGGGCGCGATCGCCGTGTTCGCCCCGCCGGGCGGGCCGCCGGCACCCGTCGCCGGCGCACTGGCTGCCGAGACGACC
>JAIENF010000097.1 GCA_019751575.1 Burkholderiales bacterium | reverse complement strand
CCGGCCTCCGTTGCTGAAGCCAGCGTGGCGAGGAGCCAGACGTCCATCGACGACACCACCCAGTAGGCGAGGCCGCTCAGGGCGAGCGGCCAGCCGTACGACAGCGACCGTCGTGCATCGCCGTCTGACCACGGGGCACCGAGGTCGGTTCGAACCAGCCATACGGCGACCGGGATCGCGATCGCGCATGCGATCAACTGGCCGATGAACAGTCCCTCGACGCGAAACGCCCCGCCGAGCACCAGCGCCAGGCCGAGCAGGATGCCGACCAGCGACTTCATCGCGGCGATCACGGCGAAGCCCAGCAGCATGAAGCGCACGCGGAGGACGTCCTGGAGGTACTGCACGACCTGATTGGGCCCGACCGTGGCCAGCGCCGCGAGCGCGAGCACCAGCCCCGTCCCGGTGGGAAGGAGTCCCGCGGCGCGGGCGGCCAGCACCACGGCCAGCGTTGCCACCGTCACCACTGTACAGGCGCAGACCAGCATCACGAGCCCGGTCGACGCGACGCTGCGGCGCGACTCGGGCGTGGCGCCCTGGTCCAGGTAGAACCGCTGCATGGCGCTGTTCAAGCCGAGGTTCGCGGCGATCGAGCACAGCGCGACGCCGGAGACCATCAGCGCGAGCAGGCCGAACTCCTCGACCGAGAAGATCCTCGCGTAGACGGGGAACACCAGCACGCCGATCGCACGTGTGCCTAGTTCGGTCAGCCCGTATGCGGCAGCGCTGCGCAGGAGGATGCCGGGCATGGTGCGCCGCTGTCACGCCGGCTGCGTCATCGCTCGCCGCCGGCGGCGGTGGGGCGTTCGAAGCACAGGAACACCTCGTCGTCGTTGCGGTGCGACAGGTCGACGCACCGCAGGCCGTTGCGCTGCATCAGGCGCAGGACCTTGCGCGGGTCTTCGTGGTAGGAGTGGAACGCGTCGACGGCTCCCGGCGGCCGGTAAAGCACCGTGAGGTCCGGCTCGACGACGAAGCGATCCGTCCTGTAGCCCTTCTGGAGGCTGCGGAAAATCTCGCCGGCTCGCCGCCGCAGGCGGCGCAGCAGGCCGAACGACCGGTCTCCCATCCAGACCACGACGCGTCCGCCGGGAGCGACGATCCGCGCGGTTTCGCGGGCCGCGTGGTCAAGGTTGCACACATGGTCGAGGCTCGTCGCGTAAACCACCGTCTGGAACTGCGCGTCGGTGAACGGGGTCATTTCCGCGCAGCCCGTGACTCGCCAGCCGAAGAACTGCTGGTCGTCCATCGGGTCGAGGCCGCAGAAGTCGAATCCTTCCGGGTCATCGAACTCGAGGTAACCCGGACGTTCGAGCAGCCCGCACCCGATGTCGAGGAGCCTTCCGCGAACGGCATGGCGTTCGAGGTAGGCCCGGAAGCGGGCCACGTCTGCGCGGGACGACAGGGAGAGCGACCCTTCCGGCGAGGACAGGTAGACGATTGTCGCGTTGTTGTTGAGGACCTGGTTCAGCAGGAATTGCCGACGGTGGCGATTGAACAGCAGCGTCTTTTGCGCGTAGCGCAGGAAGCGGCCCTCGAAATCGTAGAGGAACCCGCATCCGGGACAGGAGACCGAAGTCGGCGCGTCCGTCGGCCAGCGCAGCGGGGAGCGGCACGCCGCGCAGCTCAGGCCTGGTGGCGTCGACCCGGCGGGTGGGGCTGAAGTCATCGCGACGGGGTGTCCGGCAACGCGGCGCAGGTCGAGGCGATCCCGTCCTCCAGCGAGGTCGGGAGCGGCGTCGCGCGGCGCGCGAGCAGCGAGACGTCGGCCACGAGGTCGAAGCTTCGCGGCGAGTCGCCCTGCCGGAACAGGACCTCGCGGCCCAGCGCCGTGCCGATCTGCAAGGCAATGCGCCGCAGGCTGGCGGGTTCGCCGGACGCCACGTTGAGCACGGGGCCGGGGTCTTCGCCGGTCGCGAGTTCGACGAGGCAGTCGCACACGTCGGCGACGTGGCCCAGGCTCAGCCGAAGCCCCTCGTCGGGGACGCCTGCCACGCGCGGTTGCAGCGTGACCGGGTCGCCCGCGAGCACGGCCTTCGCCAGGTTTGCGACCAGTCGTCCCTGCTGCCCGGGGCCGTAGACTGTGAACAGGCGCGCGCACACGGTCTGCAGGTCGGGCCGCAGCAGCGCCAGTGCCTCCTCGGCGTGCACCTTGCTCAGCGAATAGGCGTTGTCGCGTCGCACTGGCGAGGACTCGGAAAGCGGATCGAACGAGGGCGCGTACACGTTGCCCGTCGACGCGTAGACGAACCGGCGGACGCCGGCTGCGCGCGCCGCGGTGGCTACCGCGAGGGCCGAAGCGACATTGACCGACCACAGCTGGCTTGCGGTCGACAGGTCGCCGTAGGACGGCCACTGGGAGAGGAAGATGACCGCATCGAGCGGCGCGTCCAAGGCCAGCTTCCGCGCGAACGTGCCGGTCACCGGATCGATACCGCCGGCAGTGCGGGAACTGACCTCGACCACCCCGATGCCTCGCCGTGCAAGGGTGCGAAGCATGTGGCGGCCGATGAATCCACCCGATCCGACTAGAAGCAGGCGCATCAGTTCAACCCCAGGTCAGCGTAGGCATGCGACATGCGCGCGGCCACCGCGTCGACGGTGAAGTGCCGCTCGACGTAGCGGCGACCTTGCACGCCGGCTTCGCGCAACCGCGCAGGGTCGGCGACAAGTTCTTCCAGGCGCGCGGCGATCGCGTCGCGCGTGACGTTGATGAGCGGGCAGTGCTCCGGATCGAGCAGGTACTCGAGCGGCTTGCGGATGAAGCACATGACCGGCTTGCCCAGTGCCATGCCCTCGAGCGCGAAAAATCCGTGGAATCCGATCATGCACTGGTCGAAGATGACATCGGCGCTCCGGTAGATGCGCAGTGCCTGCTCGTTCGAGACACGCTCGACCATCACCAGTTCGATCGGCACGCCGCGGCTGCGCAACTCCGCGATCGCCTGCTCGAGGAAGCGCGTGCCCTTGAAGGCTCGGTGGTTCGGGGCGTGAACCACCCTGAGCGGGCGCGAGCCGTCGTAGTCGGGGTAGGCGGGGCGGTAGCGCTCGCCCCCGCCCGCGCCGATGTCGACCGCCCAGAAGAACACGTCGTTGCGGCTGCCGGGCGTGTACTCGATCATGTCGCCCATCGAGAACAGGGCCGTCGCGTGACGCCGGATCCGCGTGATGTTTGCCGCCTGCAGGGTGCTGTCGCAGATGCAGGCCACGCCCACGGCCGGGCACTCGGTGCAGCAGTTCGGCTCGCCCAGCGCGAGCGTCTCCTGGCGGGAGCGGACGTCGGCCCCGTAGGTCCAGAACAGCGTCTGGATGCGAAGCCATGCGTAGACGCGCAGCTCGGCAGGGTTGAACCCGAACCGGCGCAAGGACGGCAGCGCGCCGCGGTCGCAGTACAGGTGTATGCGGTCGGCGGTCGCGCACAGCCAGAGGAACACGACGACCTGCACGAAGTAGCCGACGACCGGGACCGACCTGAGCCGGCTCAGGTCGTAGTCGAAGTCGCTCGAGATGTAGTAGGTTGACGTCACCAGCGTCTTCGCGTCGGCACCGATGCTGCGCTCGGCGCGGCAGAGGTTTGCGAGGTTGAGGATCGGCGCGCCGAGCCAGACACTGCGCGGCGCCGTCCGCCTCGAGCGTACGAGGCGGGCAACCGCCGCCAGCGG
>JAIENF010000267.1 GCA_019751575.1 Burkholderiales bacterium | reverse complement strand
CGTGGGTGACCGGGAGCAGGAACACCGGGAACACGCGCCCGACCGCCCGGTAGCCGAGGTCCAGCATCTGCTGCGGGGTGGCACCGACCACCACCCAGTCGCGATCCACCACGGGCAGCCCGAGCAGTTCGTCGCGCACCGATCCACCGACCGAATAGATGCGCACCCCGGCCGGCATCGGCCCGCTCATCGCTCGAACTGGTCGAGCCGCTCGGGCTCGGCGAGTGCAGCCTCTATCCACGCCTGCATGGGCGGCAGGGCAAGCACCGACTGCATGTAGCGGGCGACGTCCGGCGGCACCGGCACCCGGTAGCTGCGCAGCCGCAGGACGACCGGCGCGTACATCGCATCGGCGATGGAGAACGCACCGAACAGGAAGGCACCGAGACCGGCGTGGCGGGCGCGCAATCCGGACCACAGGACGCACACGCGATCGATGTCGGCCTGCGCCTCGGCCGACCAGCGATGGCCGTCACGATCGAACCGGATGTTCATCGGCAGTTCACGGCGCAGCGACGCGAAGCCGGCATGCATCTCGTTCGCCACGGACCGGGCTTCGGCACGCGCCCCGGGCGCAGCCGGCCAGAGCCCCGCCTCGGGAAACCGCTCCGCGAGATACTCGCAGATCGCCAGCGAATCCCAGACGACCAGGCCGTCATCCACCAGCACCGGCACCTTGCCGGCCGCCGAATACTGCCGGATGCGCGCCGCGCTGCCCGGCTCGTAGAGCGGGATGCGCACCGTGTCGAAGGGCGCGCCGGTCATCGAAAGCGCGAGCCACGGCCGCAGCGACCAGGACGAATAGTTGCGGTTTCCGATCACCAGCACCCGCCGGCCGGGAACCGGGTCCGCCGGGGCACCGCCGTGCGCGGCGCCGGGCGGCTCGATGGCCATGGCCGGCGCGGCCTCAGCGCCCCGCGCGGTAGCGGAACGCCTGGTAGCGTCCGCGCGGCGTGGCGTTGCCCAGGTACTGGCGCGCGATCGGCTCGAGCGCCGACGGCGCGCGATCGAACACGGCGGGATACGGCGACGAGGACACGTTGTCGACCGTCATCGACAGGTAATTGTCGTAGGTGATCAGCTTGACCGGCAGCGCGCCGAACACGCGCGCCTGCAGGCGGGACAGGCCATCCGGAAGGCCGACCACCGGCCGCTCGTTGCCGGTGACGACGCCCACCAGCTTCACCAGCTCGCGCAGCGTGAACACGTCGGGCCCGACAAGGTCGTAGCGCTGGCCCACCGTCTGCGGCAGGTCGAGGGAGGCGACGAAGGCGTGCGCGACGTCTTCGACCCACACCGGCTGGAAGCGCGCATCCGGCGAACCGAGCGGCACGACCGGGGACATCGCGAGCAGGCGGGCGAACAGCGTGAGGAAGCTGTCGCCGTCGCCGAAGATCACCGACGGCCGGAAGACGGTGGCCTCGAGGCCGGCAGCCTGCGCCGCAGCCACCCGCTGCTCCGCCTCGCCCTTGGTGCGCTGGTACTCGCTCGGCGCAGCCGGGCCGGCACCGAGCGCACTCATGTGCAGGTAGCGGCGCACGCCGTGGCGCATGCACGCAGCGATGCACTGCTCGGTCAGCGCGAGGTGGGCGCGCCGGAAATCGCCGCGCCTGGCCTCGTGCAGGATGCCCACCAGGTTGATCACCGCGTCGCATCCGGCCACCAGCGCGGACAGCTGGCTGCCGTCGTTCACGTCGGCGCTCACCAGCTCGACGCTGGGCAGCACGATGAGGTCGGGCTTGGCACGCTCACGGTTGCGGGTCGGGATGATCACCCGGATGCCGCGCGCCGCCAGCCGTTCGGCGACATGCCGTCCGACGAATCCGCTTCCGCCAATCAGGCAGACCCTGTTCAGATTGCTCATCTCGATTCCCGACTCGGTTTCGTGCCGCTCAGTGTCGCCGCCGCCCGGCATGGCGGCCATGCCTGGATGCCGCCGGCTCAGTTTCGTCCCGGTATCGTGCCGATGCGCGTGCGCAAGGAGGTCATCTGGTGCCCGAACACCTGCGCATAGTAGGTCGCGTTGGACATCACGCGCTTCACGTAGTCGCGCGTCTCGCCGAAGGGGATGCTCTCGGCATAGATCGCCGCGTCTAGGGGCTGCACCGTGCGCCAGGCGCGCGCCCGCCCCGGGCCGGCATTGTAGGCTGCCGAGGCCAGTACCGGATGGTCGTCCAGGTCGTTGAGCACGGTCCGGAGGTAGGCCGTGCCCAGCCCGAGGTTCACCTGCACGTCGTTGACGAGCGACGGCCTGAAGTCGACCATCCCGGTGCGCTTGGCGACCCAGGCTGCGGTGGCCGGCATCAGCTGCATCAGGCCGGATGCCCCGGCATGCGACCGCACCTCGGTCAGGAACCGGCTTTCCTGGCGGATGAGGCCCAGCACGAACGCCTCGTCCAGCTGCTGGCTCTTCAGGTGCGGCTGAAGTTCCTCCCGGAACGGCGCCAGGAACCGCAGCGAGAAGTCGTGCAGCTCGCGCGTGCGCTCTGCAGTCGCGATCGCGCGGTCCCAGAGGCGGTTGCGCCGCGACCATTCGGCTGCGCTGAGCAGTTGCTCGTCGGTCATCGTGCGGATCGCCCAGAACCATTCGCGATTGCCCTCGAGGCGCATCTGCAGGCGGTAGAAGGCAAGGGCGCGTTGCACGGCGGGATGCTTGCCGAAGGCTTCCATCTCGTCGCGCGACGGCTTGAACGGCGGCGGTGCCGGCGGGCCTGCCACCGGGCCGAGGTCGTCCAGGGCCAGCTGGCCGTAGAAGCTGAACTCGCGCGACAGCGCGGCGAGGATCGGTACCGCCTCGTCGTTGCGCTTGAGCTCGCGCAGCGCGCGGGCGCGCCAGTAGCGCCAGGCGGCATCCTGCTGTTCGCGCGGCGTCATCTGGCCGATGGCAGCCAGCACTTCCGGCCACGCCTCGGCGCGCAGCGCTGCACGCACCCGCCAGCCCAGCATCTCGTCGTTCAGCTGCACGCCATTGGACATCCGGAACCAGCGCAGCGCGTCGGGATCCAGGCGGCGGGCGCCGAGCCAGGCGATCGCCCCCCAGGTGTACGCACGTTCGGACTCGCTGAAGTGCTGGTCGATCCGCCCCCATGCCTCTGCCGCGTTCTGCGGCGACGTGCGCGCCAGCCGGTGCGCGGCGAACATCACCACTTCGCGCTGCGCCCGCGTGCGCAGATCGTTGCTGCGGTCGAGCACGGCCTGCGGACTGTTCAGGGCGAATTCGACCGCCTTGCCGTCGGGCTGCTGGCCGGCCGGCAGGAACGCCGCGGCGCGGCGCACGGTCCCCACCTGGCCCGCTTCGAACGCGAGCCGGATGCGCGCCCAGATGTCATCCGCGCGCAGCGCGCCCGAGGCGATCAGGTCCTGGAACAACGGCGTGCAACTCTCCGGCAGGTCGCGCCCGGTGAACCAGAGCGGCCGCGCCTCTGCGAGGGCTGCAGCATCGCCGGTCACCCTCCGCTGCGTCAGCGAATGACAGTCGATCTCGGTGTCGCTGTTGACCAGCCGCGGACGCTCGGCTGCAAAAAGCTCCCACTGGCCCCGCCGTCCGAGGACCTTCAGCCAGTCCGCGCGCAACTGGTCGCCGGCCCGCGTGTCGGCGAGGCGGGTCAGCGCCGCCTGCACCTCGGGAATCTCGGCCGCCTCGAGCCGCAACCGGAGCT
>JAIENF010000789.1 GCA_019751575.1 Burkholderiales bacterium | reverse complement strand
CCAGAAGACGGGGGTGAAGACGATGAGCAGGGTGAACAGTTCGAGCCGGCCGAGCAGCATCGCGAAGGTGCAGACCCAGGTCTGGAAATCGGTCAGCACGGCGTAGGTCGTGGCGGGGCCGACGTTGGCCAGCCCGGGGCCGGTGTTATTGACGCAGGCCACCGCTGCGCTGAATGCGGTGACCACGTCGAGGCCGGTCGCCACCAGCAGCAGGGTGATGATCACGATCGTGGCGATGTACACGAACAGGAAGGCGAGCACCGCGAACACGATGTTGTTCTGCACGACCGCGCCGCCGACCTTGACCTGGGTCACCGCGTACGGGTGCAGGATGCGCACGAACTCGCGGTAGACCTGCTGGTAGAGGATGGTTGCGCGGACGATCTTGATGCCGCCGCCGGTCGACCCGGCACAGGTGGCGAAGCTCGACAGGAACAGCAGCCACAGCCCGGCGAACATCGGCCATGCGCCGTAGTCGGTGCTGGCGAAGCCGGTGGTGGTCGCCACCGAGATGGTGTTGAACAACGCATAGCGCAGCGCCACCAGCGGGTCTTCGTAGACGCCCAGGAAGTACAGGTAGATGGCGATCAGCAGGCCGCTGCCGATGGTGACGCCGAGGAACAGCCGCGCCTCCGGATCGCGCCGGTAGGGCTGCATGCTGCGGCCGCGCAGCGCGCTGAAGTGGGTGATGAAGTTGATGCCCGAGGCGAGCATGAAGCAGATCGCCACCACCTCGATCGCCAGCGAATTGAAGTGGCCAAGGCTCGCGTCGTAGCTCGAGAAGCCGCCCAGGCCCATGGTCGAAAACATGTGCATCAGCGCGTCGAGTCCGCTCATCCCCGCCAGCCAGTAGGCCAGCCAGCAGGCGGCCGACAGCAGTCCGTAGATCGTCCACAGGCCCTTGGCGGTCTCGGCCAGCCGTGGCGTGAGGCGCGACTCCTTCATCGGACCCGGCGTTTCGGCCTTGAACAGCTGCCGCCCGCCGACGCCGAGCAGCGGCAGGATCGCCACCGCCAGGACGATCAGGCCCATGCCGCCCATCCAGTGCATCTGCGTGCGCCAGACGTTGATCGACGGCGGCAGGTGGTCGAGGCCGCTCAGCACCGTGGCCCCGGTGGCGGTGATGCCCGACACGGCCTCGAAGTAGGCGTCGGTCGCGGACAGGCCATCGATCGCCGTGTGCAGGGGCAGCGCGGCGAACGCGGGCAGCACCGCCCACACCATAGCCACCAGCAGGAAGGCGTCGCGGATCTCAAGTTCGCGCCGGTAGCGCAGCGTGGACAGCCAGGTCACCGCGCCGGCCACCGCGGTGATCGCGATCGCGCGGTCGAAGCCCGCGGCCGCGCCATCGTCGAGCCAGCGCGACACGCCCAGCGGCAAGGCCATCGTGATGCCGAAGATCAGCGTGATCAGCCCGAACACATGCAGCACCGAAAGGTTGCGGTGCAGCTCGCTCGAACGGAAATCGGCCACTGCTAGAAGAAGCCGACGCCGATGGCGAACAGCTTCTCGATCTTCGGCACCAGGTCCTTGGACACCGCGAACACGATCACATGGTCGTTGCGCTGGATCACCGTGTCGTGGTGGGCGATGATCACCTCGTCGTCCATGCCGATCGGGCAGGCGATCTGGTCGTCGGGCAGCGCATCGCGCCGGCGCACGATCGCCGCGATCGTCGCGCCCTTCGGCAGGCCGATCGAATCGACGGTGCGCCCGACCACCTTCGACGCGCGCGGGTCGCCGTGCGCGATGATCTCCAGCGCCTCGGCCGCGCCCCGGCGCAGCGAATGCACGGCGACGCAGTCCCCGCGCCGCACATGCGTGAGCAGCGAACCAATGGTGACGGTGGCCGGCGACAGCGCGATGTCGATCTGTCCGCCGTGCACCAGGTCGACATAGGCCGCGCGGTTGATCAGCGTGATCACCCGGCGTGCGCCCATGCGCTTGGCAAGCAGCGACGACATGATGTTGTTCTCGTCGTCGTTGGTCAGCGCGCAGAACACGTCCATCTCGCCGACATGCTCGTCCGACAGCAGATCTTCATCGGTGGAGTCGCCGCACAGCACCAGCGTGCGGTCGAGCTCCTGCGACAGCCGCTCGGCCGCGCGCTTGTGCACCTCGATCAGCTTCACCTGGTACTTCGATTCGAGCGATGCCGCCAGCCGCGAGCCGATGTTTCCACCGCCGGCGATCATCACCCGCCGCACCGGCTGGTCGGCGCGGCGCAGCTCGCGCAGCACGGTGCGGATGTGTTCCTTCGCGGCGAGGAAGAACACCTCGTCGCCATGCTGGATCACCGTGTCGCCGGTCGGGATCAGCGGCGCATCGCCGCGGAAGATCGCCGCTACCCGGCTGTCGATGTCGGGGATGTGTTCACGGATCTCCGACAGCGGCCGGCCGACCAGCGGGCCGCCGGTGAATGCGCGCACCGCGACCATCTGCAGCCGGCCGTTGGCGAAGTCGAGCACCTGCAGCGATTCCGGAAACTCGATCAGCCGCGTGATGTAGTCGGTCATGATCTGCTCCGGGCAGATCGTCACGTCGACCGAGAAGTTGTCGTGGCTGAACACGTCCGGGTGGCCCAGGTAGTCGGCCGAGCGGATGCGCGCGATGCGGGTCGGTATGTTGAACACGGTCGAGGCCAGCTTGCAGGCGACCAGGTTGGCCTGGTCGCTCTGGGTCACCGCCAGCAGCAGGTCGGCGTCGTCGGCGCCTGCCGCGCGCAGGATCGATGGGTGCGCCGCGTTGCCTTCGACCGTGCGCAGGTCGAGGTGGTCGGCCAGCTGGCGCAAGCGGTCGCCGTCGGTGTCGACGATCGTGATGTCGTTCGCCTCGGACACCATGCTCTCGGCAACGGTGGAGCCGACCTGGCCGGCGCCGAGGATGATGATCTTCATGCGCCTGCGGCCGCCGCCGTGACGCTCAGCCCGGCGGGGTCCCGGGGCGGGGCGGCCGGTTCGCGCGCAACCAGCCCTTCCACTCGGCGAACAGACCGGGGTCGAGCGCTGCGATCACGGATTTCTCCCACACCTCGCCGTCCCAGAAGTCGTCGTGGTCGAGCGATGCACAGTGTCCGCCTGCTTCCCGAAAGATCAACCATCCTGCCGCGTAGTCCCAGAGCTTCTGACCGCCGTGAAGATACACGTCAAATCGTCCGGCCGCTGCATAGCACCACTCGAGCGCGCTGGACCCGTAGTTGCGCTGGGAACAATACGGGGATTTCGCGTTCAGCGTGGCGGCCAGCGACCGCTCGATCCGCTTGAACTCGATGCCGGCCATCGCCTGGCGCAGCGCCACCGTGCGCCGATGCAGGGGCAGTGGCGTGCCATTGAGCCACGAGCCCTGGCCGTCCTCGGCCTGGAAGGCTTCATCGGCCACCGGGTCGTAGATCACGCCCAGCACCGGGCGCCCGGCCCGAACCAGCGCGACCGAGATGGCGAACGCGGGCAGGCCGCAGGTGAAGTTGGACGTGCCGTCGATCGGGTCGACGCACCACAGGGTCTGCCCGCCGTCGGACCATGCGTCGACCTGTTCGTCGCGGGTCATCTCCTCGCCGACGAAGCCGCAATCGACCAGCCCGCGGAGCAGGGGGGCCAGCGCGTGCTGGGCGGCGAGGTCCGCCTCGGTGACCACGCTGCCATCGCCCTTGCGCGTTTGCC
>JAIENF010000385.1 GCA_019751575.1 Burkholderiales bacterium | reverse complement strand
CATGCACCGCGGCGATCTCGTCGATGCCATCGACCAGCCGCTGGTTGCGCAGGAAACCCAGCGCCAGTGCCTCGGGGGCCTGGCCCAGGGTCATCAGCGTCACCAGCTCGCGCTTGTCGACGTACAGGGTGAGCGGATGCTCGCCCGCGATCGACACCGTCGTGCGCTGGCCGTGTTCGTCGACGGCCTCTACGTCGAACGTGGGGTCGCGGCGCGCGGCCGTGAGCGCCGGGCGGGAGCCGCCGGCATCCGTCGTCATCACACCATGCCTTCGAACATCTGCACGTCGACCACGGTGCCTTCCGGCGCGTTGCCCTGGTCCACAGGCAGCACGATGAAGCAGTTGGCCTGCGACATCGAGGACAGGATGCCCGAGCCCTGTTCTCCGGTGGGCCGCACCTGCCAGCCGCCCTCCGCGGCCGGCGACAGGATGCCGCGCTGGAACTCGGTGCGGCCGGGTGCCTTCTTCAGCGGCACGGTGCAGGTGGCCTTGAACGTCGGCAGCAGCGGCATCGGGTCGCGGCCCATCATCTTGAGCAGCGGTTCGCGCACGAACTGGTAGAACGTGGCCATCACCGCGACCGGGTTGCCGGGCAGGCCGAAGAAATGCGCGCCGCCGATCTTTCCGTAGGCCAGTGGCCGGCCCGGCTTCATCGCGATCTTCCAGAACACGACTTCGCCCATGCGGTCGAGCATCTGCTTGATGTAGTCGGCTTCGCCGACCGACACGCCGCCGCTGGTGATGATCACGTCGGCAGAACGCGCAGCTTCGGCGAAATGGGCTTCGAGCCGTGCCGGTTCGTCGCGCACCACGCCCATGTCGATCAGGTCGACCCCGAGCCGGGCCAGCATCCCGTGGATCGTGTACCGGTTGCTGTCGTAGACCTGGCCTTCGCCGAGGCTGCCGCCGATCGACACCAGCTCGTCGCCGGTCGAGAAGAACGCCACGCGCAACCTGCGGTACACGGTGGCCTCGCCGATGCCGAGCGAGGCGAGCAGTCCGATCTCGGCTGGGCGCATCCACTGCCCCCGGCGCAGCACGATCGCCCCGCGCCGGATGTCTTCGCCCGCGTAGCGCACGTTCTGTGCACGGCGCAGTCCGGCACCAAAGGTGACCGTGCCGTCGCCGGGGCGGGTGTGCTCCTGCGGCACGACGCAGTCGAGCGGGGCCGGCACGACGCCGCCGGTCATGATCCGGATGCATTCGCCGGGCGCGACCTCGCCGTTGAACGTGCGTCCGGCGTAAGCGGTGCCGACGACCTTCAGCGTCACCCCCTCGCGGCCGTCGACCTCGGCGTGGCGCAGCGCATAGCCGTCCATCGCGGAGTTGTCCGACAGCGGTACGTCGAACGGTGACACGACGTCCTCGGCGAGCACCTGGCCCAGCGCGTCGCGGATCGGGACGCGGCGGATGCCGCCGACCGGTGCGACGAAGCGGTCGATGAAGGCGCGCGCGCGGTCCACCGGCATCGAGTCAGGATCGTAGTCGTCGCCGCAGGAGGCGGCGCGGATCGAGGGGGAATCTGCGCCGGCGCCGGAGGCGGGGGTGGGGGAAGTCATCGTGTCATCTCGCGCGGGGTCGGGGAGGCTCTGCTGCCGATGCCTGGGCAGTCGATCGGATCAGCCACCGATATAGGACATCTCGATCTTGTGCACCTTGGCCGTCTCGGCGGTGCGCACTTCCGAATAGCGGTCGGTACGGGCGGACCAGACGCTGCGGATCAGCGCGGCCAGATCTTCGTCCGACGCGTCGGCGCGCAGCGGGGCCCGGAAGTCGGTGCCTCGGGTGGCGAACAGGCAGGTATACAGCTTGCCCTCGGCAGACAGGCGCGCACGCGTGCAGTCGCTGCAGAAGGCCTGGGTCACCGAGGAGATGAAGCCGATCTCGCCGCTGCCGTCGAGGTAGCGCCAGCGCTCGGCCACCTCCCCGGTGTAGTTCGCCTGCACCGGTTCGATCGGGAACACCGCGCCGATGCGCGCGGCGAGTTCGGCCGAGGGCACGACCGAGTCGAGCTTCCAGCCGTTGGTGTGTCCGACATCCATGAATTCTATGAAGCGCAGGATGTGGCCGGTTCCCTTGAAGTGGCGTGCCATCGCGATCGCATCGTCGTCGTTGACGCCGCGCTTCACGACCATGTTCACCTTGACCGGGAGGCCGACGCGGCTTGCCTCGTCGATGCCCTCGAGCACCTTCTCGACCGGGAAATCGACGTCGTTCATCTTCATGAACACGGCATTGTCCAGCGCGTCCAGGCTGACCGTCACCCGCTTCAGCCCGGCATCCTTCAGCGCCTGGGCCTTCAGCTTGAGCAGCGAGCCGTTGGTGGTGAGGGTCAGGTCGAGGTCGCCGTGCCAGGCGAGCATCTCGATCAGCCGCTCGATCTTGCGCCGCACCAGGGGCTCGCCGCCGGTGATCCGGATCTTCTCGACGCCCTGGTCGCGGAACAGCCGCACCAGCCGGTGGATCTCGCCGAAGGACAGCAGTGCCTCGCGCTCCAGGAACTGGAAATCCTTGCCGTAGACCTCCTTCGGCATGCAGTACGTGCAGCGGAAATTGCATCGGTCGGTGACCGAGATGCGAAGATCGCGCAGCGGACGGCGGAGGGTATCGACGAGGGTCATTCAGGCACCGGCCTCGAAAACCATCAAGTATAGCCGTGCAGCCACGGGTTCAAGTCCCTTGCACGGGGCGTTCGCGCCTAGGGCACGGCAGCCAGGAACAGGAAGGCCGAAAACAGCACCAGGTGCACCACGCCCTGCAGCACGGTGGTGCGTCCGGCGCTGAGCGTGAGCGTGGTCACCAGCAGGGTCAGCGCCAGCAGCGCGGTCTCCTTCGGCGGCAGGCCGAGCAGCAGCGGGCGGTCGAGCACGAAGGAGAGCACCACCACGGCCGGGATGGTCAGGCCGATGCTGGCCAGCGCGGACCCGAGCGCGAGGTTCAGGCTGGTCTGCAGGCGGTTGCCCGCGGCGGCGCGCACTGCGGCCCAGGTCTCCGGCAGCAGCACGATCAGGGCGATCACCACGCCGACCATCGCCTGGGGCGCCCCGGCTGCGCGCACCCCGGACTCGAGCGTCGGCGCAAGCATCTTGGCCAGGCCCACCACCGCCACCAGCGCGACCAGGAGCAGGGCGAATGCCAGCCATGCCGCGCCGCGCGAGGGGGGGCGGCATGCAGGTCGACGTCCTGTTCGGCGACGTCTTCCGGCAGGAAATAGTCGCGGTGGCGCACCGTCTGCACGAACACGAAGACGCAATACAGCACCAGCGACGCGATCCCGGCGAACACGAGTTGCGACGCGGAGAAGGTCGGGCCCTGGGTGGTGGTTGTGTAGGTCGGCAGGACAAGGGTCAGCGTGGCCAGTGCGGCCAGCACCGCCAGCGCGGAGTTGGAACCCTCGGCGCGGAAACCGAGGATATGGTGGCGAAGGCCGCCGACCAGGATGCACAGGCCCATCGCGCCGTTGCAGACGATCATGATCGCGGCGAACACGGTATCGCGCGGCAGCGATGCGGTCTCGTCGCCGCCGACCAGCATCAGCGAAACGATCAGCGCGACCTCGATCACGGTCACGGCAACCGCGAGCACCAGCGTGCCGAACGGTTCCCCGACGCGCAGGGCCACCACCTCGGCATGGTGGACCGCGGCGATCA
>JAIENF010000211.1 GCA_019751575.1 Burkholderiales bacterium | reverse complement strand
TGAGTATCGTTTCGTATTCTTCATGGCCCCATCTTCTCAAAGATTGGAGCCTCCGCAAAACCCGGGGCGATTCAGATTGCTCGTACTGGATAGTTCCGTCACGCGATACTTAAGAGCGACCTCACACAAACCCGACGAGTAAAGCGTCGTCTCGCTATCCCACGACCATGCCTCTGGGAGCCGACGCTCACGGCTAGATCAAATAACCCGGCTTCAAGCAGCGCAGTTTCAACCGCCCCTTTGATCGCTACCAACCACTTGATTTCGAGGCGATCGTTAAGGCGACGACGGAGCAATCGGAACAGGACACAGCCTAGTTGAAAACTTGCAGAGCAAGCCACGACTCGGCATGAACTTTCCAAGATCCTGCATCGAGGTTACTTCGCTCCACTGAAGAAACGTCATCGTGCCTGAAACGTCTCGAATCAAGACACCACGATCCAGCTGACGCAATATCGCAACTTTCTTCGGCGGCCCGCCTGCATTGACAATGGTTGCCTTGCCTTCCGATCGATAGAGCACTCCTGCATCATTTCGACCTGTAAAGTACAAGTATCCGATAAGGGCTGGAAGAAAAGTGATCGCCAATCGAACTGCTCTACTTCGTCGCTCAACAATCGCCGCGGGCGCCTGGGCCCAGCGCGCGAAGACTATCCACATAACCAGAAAGGCCGCCGGGAGGACTGGCGCGAATGATTCCCCCAACAGGATGAACCCGAGAACGGACAAGAACATCACTGCAACAAGGCCAAGGAATGCCGAATTTCGAAGGATGCGAGTTCTACGCGGATTGGATGAACGGGCAATCAACTCTTCGTCTGATAAGCCGCCTTCGATTCGTTGAGTGAGCAATTCAAATGCAAGGATACCCAGTCCTGCCGTAACGAACTTTGGGAACCACAGCAGTGCACTTCGCGCATGATCACCGAACGTTGTGGGAACATCCAAGAAAGAAATATCAAGTCCAGAGAAAAATCCCCAGTCATAGACAAGAGATGCCGTTAGGCTAATGGCCCCAATGGCACCTGTAAGCATGGCGAGCGATTCAGGCAAAGACGGTCCATGCCGATCGACTTCGGACATGCGGCTTATTGGCGCGGCCATCTTTTCCAACTGCGCGTTTTTGAGCAGCAAATCATGAACGGGGTCCGATTTTAGTTATCCCCTATCGACCACCCTGTCAGAAGGGCCGATCGACAGCGGGCGGAGATACTCAAAACCGCCACAAAAATCCTGGCGACACGCGATCAATGGGCAACGTCAAATTGCCGCAGCGTAGTCTAGACCGATGAGCTCTCTCGTCAACGGTGCCGGCTCACTGATGGACCAATAGTGCCCGATCAACGCCCGCTCACCACCTTGCGGGCTGCTAGGCAGGTCGGTCGGCCACGTCACCAAAAGATCGAAAACGCTCTGCAAACGCGAGGAGTTGCGCGTTGATTTTGTCGGCTGTCGGCGCGAAATATGCTTCGCGATGGCAATTCGGGCATAGCGCTACGCAGTTCCATACCCGATCACCATTCTCTGCACCTAGGATGTGGTGCACATCGAGAAAGCCGCGATAGCTTCGAGATTCGCCGCATCCACTACGCTCGCAGCCAGATGCCCGTTCAATTACGGCTTGCCGAACCCTCACATCCCGGGGAATCTCCGAGCGAAGCATAGGTCGTCGTTCGGCGCCGTCGCTGCCGAGCGCGTCGTAGTCGAAGATCGGGCAATCGTCCAGCGAATCGTCCATCGCAGCACGTGGACCAACCTTCATCTTTGCCAAATCCACAACATGCGGCCAGCTCCAAAGTGCGTCGGCGACTGCGTGCGCGGCCGGCGTACGGTCGTCTTGCAGCCACAAAGTCGGACTGGAGCCGTTCGTCGCATGGTTCTTGGTGATATTCCCCATCAGATTTCGCCGGCGCAGGTCATCGCTGACGTCGCGTTGCCGCAGCCAGATCGGCATCAGAGCGTCTCTTGGAATGAGCGCGGCGAAGACCAGCGCAGCCCCGTCACGCTGTATCACGAGGCAGTGCGTGATGCCGTTCGCCAGATCTCGCTCAACGATGAAACGTACGGTGCCCTCCCAGTCGTCGTTGCGCAACCGCGCACGCAGTTGGGTCGCCGCGTACTGACGCTCCCCTGGCTTCCGCCCGTCGCGCCGCCAGCACAAGCGAACTCTCATCTTTATATTCTGACCGTCGGGAGCCAGCGCCACGACGAACTGCTCAGTCGCAGTGCCTGTCACCTTCCGCTGGTCCTCGACCACTTTGAAGCCGCGCTCGGCCAAAAAGGGCACGACGGCATCGCGAGTCATTGCCTCGGCAGCAAGGCTTTCGGGACTTCTAAACGCGCGTGTTTTCGGTGCCATGGGGTTACCCGATCTTGTTGGCTCGCTAGTCTGCGGGGGCTATAGCAAAAATGCGGGACGCGGGGAGCCTTCCGGACGGTGTCGCCCTCCGTCGACAATCGCCTTCAAATCGGCTTTCGGACCATCATCAATTCGACGCCTTAAGCGGCCCACGAATAGTCGGACCTTTTGATAGGTCGAGGTCGATCGGCTCGGCGAAGCGGTCGAACCCGTCGAATGCGATCGCTGGCCCGATAGCTCCGGATGGAAACCCTGCATCGACGGACCAAGAAACATGGAACGGCGTGCCGTCGGACGTGATCTCCCGGCCGTTGACAGTCACGACGAGCGCTTGGTACTTGTCCCCATTAGCCACCCCGACGACCTGGCCGGCAGCCGGGCCCTCACGCACCTGGTCCATTGAGCGCAGACCTTCTGCCGAAACGTGGTCGGCAATCACGCGCGAGAACCGCGGGGGAAACTGCTTCAACAGGCTGGCGCGATCAGCCGCCGTCAGCGGGTAGGCCCGGTAAACATTCGCCGGATTGCCCTCTCCGGCCATGTCCGTCAATCGATCCATCTAGTGCGACCCCACGAAACCGGACTTGTCCAGGATCTTCTCACCATCCCACCGATACGCCATCAGCGGCCGATCACCCACCGCAGCGGCGTAGTCCAGGCACGCGAGTTTCTCCGTCAAGGGGGCAGGCTCGCTCGTGAACCAGTAGTGCCCGATGAAGACCGGCACCTCACTGTCCAGACCAGGCAATAGTCCCTCGGACAGCGGCACCTCGGGAACCATCTCGATCGCGGTCGGCGGTCCGATCGCTGCATCCTTGAACGAGCGCGCGAAGGTATCCCACCACTTCAACCGCACGTTGCCGTGCGGAACGCCATCCTTGTCGAAAAATTTGCATCCGACTGGTAGGTCAGCCTCCATCCCCTTGCACATCTCCTGAACGGCCTTGTATTCGTCGGACGTACGGTCGTGCGCCGCGTATAGCAGCTCTTCGTTCAGCCTGCCCTCCTTCCCCACCCTATCGATCGCCAGTGCGATGTGCGGTGGGTACCACCATGCGTGGACGACTCGGATCTCCCCAAGATCGAGGAAGAGCGGCAAGGTCTTGAACCAATCCACGTACTCCATGTGCTTGGCTGACCCCTCCACGACGGCGCTGAGAAATGCCTGGTGGGCCGGACGCTTGTAATCCTTGCCTGCCTTGAGGAATTCGTCCGGCTTCCCGCCGGGCTTTGGCGTCACCCACGCGATCGCGTTCAACTCGTGGTTACCCATGATCGCTCGCGCGGTCCC
>JAIENF010000737.1 GCA_019751575.1 Burkholderiales bacterium | reverse complement strand
CGCTTCATCGACGCACCGAAGGGCAGCGTGTCGCGGCCGTTCACGATGGACGACCATGTCGCGCGCTTCCGGGCGGAGCTGGGGCGGCGGTTCGATGCGGCGCGTGTCGATGCGCTGCAGGTGGAAGTGCAGGGGCTGTCGACGGCGAGCGGCGTTGCGCGATTGATGCAGTTGCTGTCCGGACGGTGAGCCGACCATGCCCACGCTGAAGCTGCCCGACTGCGACCTGCACTACCAGGTCGACGACTTCACCGATCCGTGGACCGATGCGGAGACGGTGCTGATGCTCCACGGAAACGCCGAGAGCGCGCTCGCCTGGTACGCCTGGGTGCCGGTGCTGGCCCGGCACCTGAAGGTGGTGCGGCCGGACATGCGCGGGTATGGAAAGTCGACGCCGATGCCGCGCGAGTATGCGTGGACGCTGGATGCGCTGATCGACGACTACTGCCGGTTGATGGACCACCTCGGCATCGAGCGCTTCCATCTCGTCGCGGCCAAGATCGGCGGCACGATCGCGCGCGCGTTCGCCGCACGCCGGCCGGACCGGGTGCGTTCGCTGGTGGTGGTGGGAACGCCGCAGGCACTGCGGCCGGGTGTCGAGAAGGTGCCCGCGCTGATCGAGGAGTTCGAGACCAGGGGCGCGGAGCACTGGGCGCGCCGCACGATGGCCGGGCGGCTGGGCGAACACTTCCCCGAGGAAGGCGTCGAGTGGTGGACGCAGTTCATGGGACGCGCACCGGTGTCGTCGCTGGTCGGCTTCAACCGCGGCATCAACTATGCGGACATCCGCGCGGACCTGCCGAAGATCCAGTGCCCGACGCTGGTGATCACCACCGAGGAGAGCGGGCTGGGGACGGTGGAGCGGACGCGGGCGTGGCAGGAACAGATCCCGGATTCACGGTTGCTGGTGCTGCCCGGGAAGTCGTACCACGTGGCCGCGAGCGATGCGCAGGCGTGTGCGGAGGCGGTTCTCGAGTTCCTGCGCGTCGACTGAGCGCGAATCTCAGTCGACGGGCGGCCACGCGCGCACGCCGACCGCGGGCGAGAACGGCGCATGCCGCAGCCTGGGCACGACCTGTCCCATGCGCGTCGACGGGTCGCGCGCCTCGGCTTCCAGCGGCTCGTAGTGGTGTTCGCGCTCGGCGAGCGAGGTGAACTCGTACATGACGCCGTGGCGCCAGCCGCCGACGCTCGCGAGCAGCTTGCGCGTGGCCACCACGCCGGGAAGCCCGGCGAGCAGCGGGAAGCGCTGCTGCGCATAGAAGCTGCCGATCGCCTCGTCGGTGGCCGCGTCGGGGGCGTCGTAGTGGCCGAACTGCACGACCGGGGCCGAAGCGCGCGGGTCGCGATGCCTGGCTTCCGGTCCGTCGACGCGCACCTCCAGCGCGAAGATCGCCGAGCCGAGCGGCCGACGCATCGCCATGTGCTGTCGCGTCAGCGCGCTCTGCCGCGTGGCAAGCTCCGAAGGCGGCGGGGCGAGGAAGGTATGCGCCGACGCGCCGCCGAACAGCGCCAGCCATCCCTGGCCGCGTCCGCCGTGGCCGAGTCGGTAGTGTGCCGCCCAGCGATATCCCGGACGCGCGAGCTTCTCCGGGATGTGGACGTGGTGGAACCAGTCGCAGTACGCGTCGCGCGTCTCCTCGGCGAGGTCGTACCACAGCGCCCAGATGCCCGTGTCCTGATCGTCCATCGTCATGCTCCTTCGCGCGGTCACCTTAGTACGCATCCACGGTCCGCGCAATCGTCATCGCCGTCGCACGGCAATCCCCGCGGAAACCCGGACGGATCCGCTCATCCGCTTCGGCGGCCGTCCAGAACGCGAGCGCCGCCCGGGCGCGTTTTGCTAGACTGCCCCCTTCCTGACCAGAGGGGACAGCCGTGGCAGAAGAACAACCGATCCCGGACGACATCCGGGCACAGGCGAAGGCCCTCGGCCTCGACAAGCTCACCGATGCGGACCTGCGCCAGTTCATGAAGGCTTCGCAGGTGGCGCAGTCGCGCCGCTCGGTGCTCGATACGCGCGCGCTGGTCGCGGCGGACGAGCCAGCCCATGTCTACCGGCTCGGCTGAGGGATACCTGCGATGAGCGACCTGCACACCCTGTCCCTGTCCGAAGCCTCGACGCTGATCCGCGATCGCAAGCTCTCTCCAGTGGAATACACCCGCGGATTGATCGAACATACCGAGCGCCATGACGGCAAGCTGAACGCCTTCCTGCGCTTCACGCCGGAGATCGCGCTGGCCGATGCGCAGCGCGCCGAGGCCGAGATCATGGCCGGTGGCTGGCGCGGCCCGCTGCATGGCGTGCCCTACGGGCTGAAGGACATCGTCGACTACGCTGGCCTGCCGACGACCGGGCATTCGGCGATCCTGAGGGACAGTGTTGCCGCCAGCGATTCGTTCGTCACGCGCAAGCTGCGCGCGGCCGGTGGCGTGTTCATGGGCAAGCTGTCCACCCACGAGTTCGCGATCGGCGGCCCCTGCTTCGACCTGCCCTGGCCACCGGCGCGCAACCCGTGGAACCGCGACCATTTCTGCGGCGGCTCGTCCAGTGGTTCCGGCAGTGCGACCGCGGCCGGCTTCGTGCCGGTGGCGATCGGCACCGACACCGGCGGCTCGATCCGCAACCCGGCGTCGATGTGCGGCGTGACCGGCATGAAGCCGACCTATGGCTACGTGAGCCGGCGTGGGGTATTCCCGCTCGCCTATTCGCTCGACCATGTCGGGCCGCTCACGCGCACGGTGCGCGACAATGCGATCGTGCTCGACCTGATCGCCGGGCATGATCCGCACGACCCTGGCAGCGTCCCGCGCAACGGCAGCACCTGCACCTCGCTGCTCGACCGCGGCGTGGAAGGCCTGCGCATCGGCGTGGTGCGCCACTTCTACACCCGCGACCTGGTCGCCGACGCCGAGATGACCGCGTCGATCGAGCAGGCGCTGTCGCAGCTCGAGTCGCTGGGTGCGGTGGTGCGCGAGGTGGAGACGCTGCCGTTGCAGCAGTTCGCCGCCTGCAACCGCACGCTGCTGGTGTCGGAAGCCTATGCGGTGCACGAGCGCTGGCTGCGCGAGCGTCCGCAGGACTATGGCGACCTCACCCGCGAGCGGCTGTTCCCGGGTGCGTTCGTCAGCGCGGCCGAGTACGTGAACGCCTCGCGCATGCGGCTGAAGATGACCGCGGCCTTCAACAGCCTGTTCGACGATGTCGACGTGGTGGTCACCGCCAGCGCGCACGACCCGGCCTGCCGGATCGACGATCCGAAGGCGGTCGAGTACACCTATGCGCGGCAGGCGCGTGCGCCGTTCAACCTCACCGGCAATCCGGCGCTCGCGCTGCCGACCGGCTTCAGCGCCAGTGGGCTGCCGCTGGGCATGCAGGTCGTCGGACGTCCGTTCGGCGAGGCGACGATCTATCGGGTGGCGCAGGCCTACGAAGCTGCAACTGGCTGGACCAAGCGGCAACCGCCGCTGTAACCGGAGCCATACATGACGAAGATCGAACTGCGTGCCGGGCTGCCGGCTTCGATGATGCTGGGCGCCGTGCTGCTGGCGCCGTCCATCGGGTGGACGGCCGCGGCGTGGCCTGACAAGCCGCTGCGCATCGTGGTGCCCTGGGCCCCGGGCGGCAGCACCGACATCGTCGCCCGGC
>JAIENF010000133.1 GCA_019751575.1 Burkholderiales bacterium | reverse complement strand
CCGCTATCCTGTGCCGCAAACGAGTCGGGCGACCGATCGCGCCGGGATCGACCGGGAAGGAGCGGCAATGGGTTGGGAGCTCAAGCTGGGCATCATCGTGCCCTCGTGGAACACGGTGATGGAGTACGAATGGCAGCGCCTCGCGGGGGAGGCGATTTCCGTCCATTCCCAGCGCATCCGGCACCTCGCCGATACCGAAGCCGACCTCGCCTGGCTCGGCACGCAGGCACCCGCTGCGGCGGAACTGCTCTCGCACGCAAAGGTGCAGGCGATCTGCCACGGCTGTACCGCCAGCGGCTTCCTGAAGTCCCCCGCCGGGGACCTGGCGCAGGAGTCGGAGCTGACCCGCGCGAGCGGCATCCCGACGGTGACTTCCTCCGCCTCCATCGTGCGCGGGCTGCGCGCGCTGGGCGCGACGCGCGTGAGCGTCGCGTCGCCCTATGAACCCTGGCTCAACGAGCGCCTCAAGGGTTACCTGGAAGCCGCCGGCTTCACCGTGGTCGCGATCAAGGGTCTCGGCACGCAGGCGCACGGCAGCATCTCGACCGCCATCGTGCGCGCGCTGGCGCTCGAGGTGGTGAAGCCGGAAACAGAGGCGGTGTTCATCAGCTGCTCCAATTTCCGCACGCTCGACATCCTCGGGCAGGTCGAAGAAGAGACCGGGCTGCCGGTGGTCACCAGCAACCAGGCTGCGCTCTGGGGCACCCTGCGCGCGATCGGGGATCGCCGCGCGCTGCCGGGTGGAGGCAGGCTGTTCACGCAGGCCTGAACGGGCTGCCCGCACATGACAACAGCGGCCGATGCCGCAACAGGAGGAAACGCGATGGAGAAGGCTGCGGTGAATGGCCCGCACATGCTCATGCTGGCCGCGGCCGTGCTGGTCGGCGCGGCCGGAACGGGGCTGGCGACGGCGCAGGATTTTCCGACACGGCCGGTGCGCGTCATCGTGCCGTTTCCCGCAGGCGGAACCACCGACATCATCGGCCGCATCGTGAGCCAGCGCCTGACCAAGGACTGGAAACAGCAGGTACTGATCGACAACCGCCCTGGCGGCGGCGCGAACATCGGTGCCGAACTGGCGATGCGCTCACCGCCCGACGGCTACACGCTGTTCATGGCATCCACCGCGCACAGCATCAACGCGACGCTCTATCCGAAGCTCGGCTACGACCCGGTGAAGGATTTCTCCCCGATCTCGATGATGGCCGACACCGCGCAGGTGCTGGTGGTGCATCCGTCCATCCCGGTGAAGGATGTACGCGGGCTGATCGCGCTGCTCAGGCAGCGTCCGGATGAACTGAGCTACAGCTCGGCCGGCAACGGCAGCCAGCCACACCTGTCGGCCGAGATGTTCCGGATGCTCACCGGCACCCGCATGACCCACATTCCGTACAAGGGCGGGCCGCAGGCGATGACCGACCTGATCGCGGGTTTCGTCGCGCTGTCCTTCGCGACCGCCCCCTCGGCCGTTCCCCACGTGAAGTCGGGGAAGGTGCGCGCACTGGGCGTCAGTTCGCTCGCGCGCATTCCGGCACTGCCCGACGTGCCGACCATCGCCGAATCGGGGCTGGCCGGATTCGAGGCGAACAACGTGTTCGGGATGGTCGGCCCGCCCGGGCTGCCGACGGCACTGGTGGACCGGATCAACACGGAACTCGTCGCGGCCCTCAAGGACCCCGGCATCCGGCGCTCGCTCAGCGAGCAGGGCGCGGAGGCGCGGCCCAGCACGCCGGCAGAGTATGCTGCGCTGATCCGCAACGAAGTCGCGAACTGGGGCAAGGTGGTCCGCCAGTCCGGCGCCCGGATCGACTGATGCCGGCAGCGACACGCAGGAAGGGCGCACGATGACCTCGGCAGTGAAACAGAAGATGGCACGCGGCGAAGTCGCCACGGTGATCAACCTGGCCGGCAACAATCCGGACCTGCTCGACACGCTCGCCCGATGGGGCGCCGACGTGGCGTTCGTCGATTGCGAACGGACGGCCATAGGCCTGGACGCAGCGAGCGACCTGATCCGCGCAGCCCGTGCGGCGCGCCTCCCGGCGGTGGTGCGCAGCTGGTCGCGCGCGCCGGAAGTGCTGGTGCAGTACTTCGACCGCAAGGCCGACGGCATCGTGGTGCCGCATATCGACTCGGCCGAAGAGGCTGCATCCGTGGTGCAGGTGGTCCGCTACGCCTGCGGCGAGGCCGGCGCGCGCGACAAGCTGGTGGTGGTGCAGATCGAGACGCCTGCCGCGGTCGCAGCGGTCGATGAGATAGCCGCGGTTCCCGGCATCGATGTCGTGCTGCTCGGGCCGAACGACCTGTCCTACGAGATGACCGGCATCCGCGGCAACATGACCGCGGAGGTCGAACGCACGATGGAGCACCTCGCGGCACGGCTGCGCGCGGCAGGCCGTGCGTTCGGCATGCCCGCGCGGCTCGAGCAGGTGGCCAGGTTCCGCGCGATGGGTGCGACCTTCCTGTACTACCCCGTCGAATGGCTGGTGGAACGTGCAATGCAGGAGCTGCTGCGGGAGACCGCACGCCCCCTCGCCTGAACGGAGCCTGCGCGAGTACGCCGACCATGAAGGCCATCACCATCGACCGCTACGGCGGCCCGGAAGTCCTGCAGCTGCGCGACATCGCCATCCCCGAGCCAGGCCCCGGAGAGGTACTGGTGAAGGTCGCCTTCGCGGGCATCAACTTCATGGACATCCACACCCGGCAGGGCAAGTACCGCGACTCGCGCAGCTATCCGGTCCGCCTGCCGTGCACGCTCGGCATGGAAGGCGCTGGCGAGGTGGTGCGTACCGGCGCGGGGACCCGGCGCGTGCGCGCGGGCGATCGCGTCGCCTGGTGCATCTCCTGGGGCAGCTATGCCGAATACGCCTGCGTGCCCGAGTCGCGACTGGCGAAGCTGCCGGCCGGCACCGGTTTCGACGTCGCGGCCGCGAGCGTGTTCCAGGGCAGCACGGCCCATTACCTGGTACACGACGTCGCCCGCCTCGGACCTGGCATGACCTGCCTGGTCCATGCCGCGTCGGGCAGCATCGGACAATGGCTGGTGCAGATGGCGACCCTCCAGGGCGCCACCGTCCTTGCAACCGCGAGCACGGAAGCCAGGCGCGAGGTTGCCCGTTCGCTCGGCGCCAGCGCCGCATTCGACTACGACGGCGGACGGTTCGCACAGGCCGTGCGCGACGCGACCGGCGGCCGGGGCGTGGATGTCGTGCTCGATCCGGTCGGTGCCACGACCCTGCGCGACAGTTTTCGCGCCACCCGTGTGCGCGGCCTGGTCGTCAATTACGGCAACGTGTCGGGCTCGGTCACCGACCTCGATCCGATCGAACTGGGTGAAGCGGGCTCGTTGTTCCTGACCCGGCCGCGCCTGACCGACCATCTCGCCGACGCCGACACGGTGCAGCGCCGCGCGGACGCGTTGTTCGAGGCGATCGCCGCGGGCACGCTGCAGGTACCGATGGATGCGCGCCGCCATACGCTGGACGATGTCGGCGTCGCCCACGCGCGCCTCGAGCAGAGGCAGCAGGTCGGCAAGGCACTGCTCGTGCCGGAATCGACGGCATGAACAGCGTCACGCTCTACGGCATACGCAACTGCGACACGATGAAGAAGGCGCGCGCGTGGCTGGATGCC
>JAIENF010000764.1 GCA_019751575.1 Burkholderiales bacterium | reverse complement strand
CGACGCTCAACGGGGTGGTGCTGGTCGAATACATCAAGCACCTGCGGAACGAAGGGCTCGAGGTACGCGATGCGGTGATCGAGGGCTGCAAGGCCAGGCTCAGGCCGGTGCTGATGACCGCATCGGTGGCGATGCTGGGCCTGATCCCGATGCTGTTCGCGACCGGGCCAGGATCGGAAGTGACCCGGCCCCTCGCGGTCGTCGTGATTTCCGGGCTGATCACCTCGACGCTGCTGACGCTGGTGGTGGTTCCATCGTTGTTCAAGTGGTTCGACGAAAAGCCGATCGAGGCGTGACGCGCCCGGGCGGCATCGATGGGGCAGCCGGCCTTGGGCCCGGATGCCTCCGGAAAGGAAGAGCAATGAGGGAAATCAAGGCGATCCTGCGGCCGGCACGTCTGGACCGGGTACGCGATGCGTTGCGCAGGCTCCCGGGATTCCCGGGCATGAACTTCAGCAAGGTCGAGGGTTGCAGCCGGTTCCCGTCCGGCCAGAACCCCCGGAACCCGAAAGAGGCGCTGACCGAGTTCTCGAGCAAGATCCGCATCGAGATGGTCTGTCCCGACGAGATGGTCGAGCCGATCGTGCGAGTGATCGCCGAGAATGCGTTCACCGGGCAGGCGGGCGACGGCCTGGTCTGGGTCACCGACGTGGCATACCGGGTGCGCGTGGTCGAGAAGGAGGCCGACCTGGCCGCCCTCGCCATGCAACTCCCGCCGGCGCCTTCGTCGCCGGGCCCTGCCTGACGAGGCAGGCGCGCGGGCTTCAGCGGTTGATGTCGCTGCCCGGCTGGTGCGCGCAGGAAACCACCGACCGGCGGCAGGGCCGTCAGTGGCGGGTCGTGCTCCCCGGAGAACGCGTGCCGCCGGTGAACAGCTGTGCGGCATCGACCGGGTCGAAGCGGTAGGTGCGATTGCAGAAATCGCAGGTGACCTCGACATGCCCCCGCTCGGCAAGCACCGATTCGACTTCCTCCGGGCCGAGCATGGTGAGCATCGACTCGACCCGTGCCTTTGAACACGAGCAGCGGAAGGCGAGCGGCTGGGGTTCGAACAGACGTATGTCTTCTTCATGGAACAACCGGCGCACGACGTCGGCCGGTGCCAGCCCGAGCAGCTCCGAGGCCTCGACGGTGCCTGCCAGCATGCGCACCCGGTCCCATCGATCGACGTCGTCGTCCGCCGCTTCCGGCAACCGCTGCAGCAGGAGGCCTCCGGCGCGCGTGCCATCCGCCGATACGGTGAGCGAAGTCTCGATCTGCTCGGAATGCTGCATGTAGTGCATCAGCATCTCGGCCACGCTGTCCCCGACGACCTCGACCACGCCCTGGTAGCTTTGCGAACCGTCGGGCTGGATCAGGGTGATGGCGCAGCGGGCACCGCGCAACAGCTCGGCAAAGCCGGCGTTCTCCGGGAGCCCGTCCCATTTCGCCGTGGCTCGCAGCGTGCCTGCACTCGTGCATTCCACCACCAGCAGCTGAAGCGCGCCGGTGCCCTGCACCTGCATCAGCATCGCGCCGTCGAACTTGAGCGTCGCCGACAGCAGCGCGCTGGCCGCCATCATTTCGCCGAGCAGGGTCTGCAGGAGCGGGGGATACGCATGCCGCTCCAGCACCGCACGCCAGGTGGCATCGAGTTGGACGATCTCGCCGCGGATCGGCGCGCCTTCGAACAGGAATCGACGGATCGAATCGGACATGCGAGTGCCTCAGTGCGTTGCGTCGCCGATGGCGGAACGGGTGCCGGGCTGGTGCTCTGGAACCAGCACCAGCGCGGCGAGCGGTGGCAGTTTCACCCACAGGGACGCCCGCTGGCCGGACCACGGCTCCGGGGTTGCGTCCACGTAGCCGCCGTTGCCGAGGTTGCTGCCGCCATAGAGCGCGGAGTCGCTGTTCAGGACTTCGCGGTAGCGTCCCTGCTGCGGCACGCCCAGGCGGTGGGCCATCCGGGGTACCGGCGTGAAATTGAGTGCGACCACCAGGTGGCGCCCGGTCCGCGTCCGGCGGATGAAGGTCAGCACCGATTGCTCGGAATCGTTGCAGTCGATCCACTCGAAACCGCCGGCCTCGAAGTCGAGCTGGTGCATCGCAGGTTCGTCCCGGTACAGGCGGTTCAGGTCGCGTGCGAGCGCCTGGACGCCCTGGTGCCAGTGCAGCGACAGCAGCTGCCAGTCGAGTTCGCGCTGCGAATCCCATTCGCGGCCCTGGCCGAATTCGTTGCCCATGAAGGACAGCTTGCGGCCGGGCGTGGTCGACTGCAACGCGAGCAGCAGGCGCAGCCCGGCGAAACGCTGCCAGTCATCGCCAGGCATCCGGTCGAGCAGGGAACGCTTGCCGTGCACGACCTCGTCGTGAGAAAGCGGCAGCACGAAGTTCTCGGAATATGCATAGAGCTGGCCGAAGGTCAGCTGGTGGTGGTGGTAGCGCCGGTGCACCGGGTCGAGCCGCAGGTACGACAGCACGTCGTGCATCCAGCCCATGTTCCATTTCATCGAGAAGCCGAGGCCGCCCAGCCATGTCGGGCGCGACACCATCGGCCAGGAGGTCGATTCCTCGGCGATGGTCAGGGCGCCCGGGTACTCGCCGTGAACCATGGCGTTGAGCTCGCGCAGGAACTCGATGGCGCCGAGGTTCTCGCGGCCGCCGAAGCGGTTTGGCAGCCACTGGCCGGGTTCGCGCGAGTAGTCGAGGTAGAGCATCGAGGCGACCGCGTCCACGCGCAGGGCATCGAAGTGGAACTCGGACAGCCACCATGCGGCCGAGGACAGCAGGAAGCTGCGCACCTCGTTGCGTTCGAAGTTGAACACGCAGGTGCCCCAGTCGGGATGCAGGCCCAGCCGCGGGTCGTCATGTTCGTACAGCGCGGTACCGTCGAAACGCGCGAGCGCGAAGGGATCGCTCGGGAAGTGCCCCGGAACCCAGTCGAGGATCACGCCGATGCCGGCGCGGTGGCAGGCGTCGACGAGGAACTTCAGGTCGTCCGCGCTGCCGAAGCGGGAGGTCGGCGCGAAGTAGCCGACGCTCTGGTAGCCCCAGGATTCATCCAGCGGATGCTCGGTCAGCGGCAGGAATTCGATATGCGTGTAGCCCATGTCGCACGCATAGGGCAGCAGCGTGTCGGCAAGCTCCCGGTACGAGTAGAACCGGCCGTCGGGGTGGCGCCGCCATGATCCGGCATGCACCTCGTAGATGTTCATCGGCTGTTCCAGCCACGAGGCGTTCGCACGCCGTTCCATCCACGCCGCGTCGTCCCAGGCGTGGCTGCTGCGCGCCGGCGTGAGGCTGGCATTGCCCGGGCGCACCTCGCAGGCGCGGCCGTACGGGTCGCTGCGGGTGAACACGGCACCGGTGTCGCGATTGCGGATCTCGTAGCGGTACATCGCGCCGACCGGAAGGTCGGGAAGGAACAGCTCCCAGACGCCCGATGCGCCGCGCGGCCGCATCGGGTGCACCGTGCCGTCCCACTGGTTCCAGTCTCCGACGATGCTCACCCGCTCGGCGTTGGGCGCCCACACGGAAAAGCGATAGCCGGGCACGGCGCCCTCTGGCGCGAGCGCGCAGCCGAGCGTGCCCCAGGCCTGGGTCAGCCGTCCCTCGTTGAACAGGTACAGCT